>JAYTIB010000873.1:0-2967 GCA_043732205.1 Schlesneria sp.
CAACAGTCCAAGGGTTATCTGAATGTACACGGCGACGACATCACCCTGACCCGCAAGGGCCTGCTGCAGGCCGACACGCTGCTGCCGGAATACTTCGAAGAGCAGCACCGCGAAGTGCGGTACACTTAGGACGTGAGCTTCTTGATAGTGAAATTTGGGGGGCACGAGGTTCGTCATGAGCAAGACTCTCTCACCACCGAAGACTCATCGCTCGCGATCGACGGCGGCAAACGTCGCTGAGTTGTTGCGGCAGCTCGGTGATATTCCCGCCGAGCGGGTTCGCATGGAGCCACTGCCTGGTCTGGCGGCCAAGAAAGATCTGCTGCGGCTGCTCGAACGCGACAACATTCCGTGTGAACTCGTCAATGGCACGCTGGTGGAGAAGGTGATGGGACAACTGGAGTCGAGCCTCGCCGTTTGGTTGGCACATTTCCTCTGCGCCTATTTGGAGAACCGGCCGATCGGCCGAGTGTTTGGAGCGGACGCTCCGCACGAACTGAAGGCGCATCTGATTCGAATGCCGGACGTCGCGTTTGCGACCAATGAACGGATTCCTCTTGGTGCGGCTCGCAAGAAGGCCGTTGCATCATGGGCTCCCGATCTGGCCGTCGAGATTCTCAGCAAGGGCAACACGCGTGCAGAGATCGAGTTGAAGCGACGCGAGTACTTCGATGCGGGAGTGCGGCTGGTCTGGATCGTCGACCCCCGCAAGAGGACCGTGAATGTCTACACGAGCTTCGAGACATGCACGGAACTGACGGAGAACGATGTGCTCGAAGGGGGCGATGTGCTGCCCGGATTTCAGTTGAACATCCGCAACTGGTTCGCGAAGGTCGAATAGAATAGCCTTCGTCCGCCGAGCTTGAGACCTTCCGTCCCGACAGGCCATGCCAATCAATCCTCATGAATCCACTCGACGAACTTCTGTCGCTGACGAAGCTGTTTCCCGCGGACGAAGCCTTGTTCTTGAAGGCCGAGCATATTCCGTCGGCGGTGACTCCCGAGCCGTACAAGGCGATGCTCGTCCACGATCACCACATGACGGTGGCGATGGAGACGTATCACAAGTCTCCGGTCGATGTCCGCGTGCTGGATCAGAGACTCGATGGCGACATCTATTCGCGGGAGATCCTGCTGCTGAAGCAGGGGACGGAAGCGGTCGTTCAGTATGGACTCGTGCGATTCAATCTGAGCTACGTGACGGACGATGTGCGGCGCGAGATTTTGGCGGAGCAAACACCGCTGGGGCGAATCCTGATCAATCACAATGTGCTGCGTCACATCGATCTGGGGGCGATCCTGGAGATCACGGCCGGTCCGCGACTCGCGCGTCACTTTCGGATGCCGGTCGGGGGATTGACGTACGGACGCCTGGCGACGATTTTCTGCAATCGTCAGCCGGCCGTGGATCTGTTGGAGATTTCCGCCCCGCTGACGTGATGCGGAGCGATAGGTCCAACAGTGGGTCTCCGCCATTCGCGTTGAAAAAAGAAGATGAGACCTTCGAGCTTGTGAGTCTTTGTGGCGTGAGTTTCAACCCACGCAAGATGTCGTACCGCGTCGGCTAAAGCCAACGCTACATCTTGTGGCGGACCGCCATTGAACTTGAAAGATTCACACGCTCTTCGGTCAGCCGTTTCGGCGGGGTCAGGAGACCCGCGCCGAACAGACCGCCAACAAACTTGGCGGAGAGCCTCCAACAGTTTTCCCGTGAATGTTCGGCAGCCAACCGAGACCGCACTGCCAATGAAAAAAGAGGCGTCAAAGGTGACGCCTCTTTCATTTCGCTTTGACAACCATAACCGCCGCGTTTCCCTCCTGGAGTGCGGCAGCAATGGATCGGTCGCGAGACCGATCATTCAGGGACTTTAGTTCCTCCGTCATGGAGGCGATCGGTCCCGGATGTTTTCAGGCGAGCTGCTTTTTCCGGCCGACGAGCGTGCGGATGCGTTCGGCCAGCAGGGCGCTGTCGAACGGTTTCCGGAACGTTTCGTTGAACGGGGTACGGTCGAATCCACTGGCCGTGTCGTCGTCGCTCAAGAGCGCCACCAACACGGCGTCGGCATAATCGTTGTTCTTCCGCAAGTTTTGCGCAATCAGCGTCGCTTCGTGACGGCCCATGCCGAAGTCGATCACGATGCAGTCGGGATGCAGGGATTCAGCCTGAATCCCGGCCTCGAAGCCGCTGGCCGCCGACTCAATCTTGTAGTCGTCGGTGGGCAACAGGTCCATGAGGTGGCCGCGCACGGTGGCATCAATGCCAACGAGCAGCAGTTTCCCCATCGCCTCGTCTTCGAGTTCACCGAGGGGCATCCCATGTTCCTTGAGGAAACGGATGAGGTGCTCACGGGGAATACGACGGTCTTGAGATCCGGGGATGCGGTAACCGCGCAGTCGGCCGGAATCGAACCATTTGCTGACAGTGCGGGGCGCAACCTTGCAGATCTTTGCTACCTGACCAGTAGTGAAGATCGTTCTCATCGCGGGCTCTCCAATCACCTAGATTATTCACACACAGAAGGGCGTCGCGACCCTCCGGATCTTCACCCTTGAACGTTCCAACGCGGCTGTCCGTGCCTTCTGGGTTGTCAGGCATGTCCGGCGTCGCACGAGGCGGCACCGGGACTCCGAACGCCCGATTCGCTGAAAACCACGTTTTCAGGTGGCGGGCTTTGTCGTCACGTTTGGGTTCTCGGCGGGCATCGTTGACCTGATCCCTGGTCAACGGACCCGTGGGTGGCGGGACCGGCTGCTCGTCGCAGAGCGTCCGGCTCTGTGTTGAGACGAATCCAAGTTGTCCTGCCCCCCAGACGGCTCCGCAGTTGTTTCAGGCCCCACCGGATCAATCGCCATCCGTTGAGTACCCGTCGTCACCGCTGAGATACGTCTGCGTAGTAGAATCGTCGCAGGTCGACGTAAACCTTGAGAATCTTTGTCAAGAGCGAATTCATGAAGTCGAGGAATGTC
>JAYTIB010000874.1:0-7810 GCA_043732205.1 Schlesneria sp.
TGGACCGCGGTGCCACTGGTTCCCAACGCCTCGTCCTGCAGCAGCAACGTGGCGAACGGCTTGTCGGGAAGCAGTGGATTCCGCAACCCAACGGGCCAGCCATCCAACTCAGCATGGCGACCGTGCGCGAGCACACTGCTGCGACCCCCGTGAACCAGCCAGTCGCCGATTCCCCGCGCGAGCAGCACTTCGCCCGCCCGATCGACCGCGTGTCCCTTGCCGATCGCACCGAGGTTCACTTCGATCCCCGGCCGGTCGAAGCGGAGGCTCGACGTCGACTCGTCCCATTGAACGTGCTTCACGCCGCAACACGCCAGGGTTGTTGCAACTTCGTCGTTTGTCGGAATTCGTCCCGCTTGTCGACACCACCTCCACAGCGACACCAATGCTCCCGCTGCCGGATCAAAGGCACCGGCGGTCTGTTCGCTGATCTCGCGCGCCCGGTTGAGGAGCGAGAACAGTTCCGCATCGACGGGGACGGGCTCCTCTGCCGCAGTTCGATTGACGAGCGACAACTGAGTGTCCTGGCGATAGACGCTCATCAACTGTTCAAGCTGATGGACCAAGTCGAGTGCTTCAGACGCCGCTTCCACTTGCTCGGACGGGCCGGTGGGATTGAGCATGACATCGAAGTCGCACGCCATCGCGACCGTTCGCAACATCACCGTCGGACCGCGGCCGGGAACGCGCGTCGCATCGCCTTCGTCCGCCACCCGCTGGCCGGCGCGTTCCAACTCCGAGCGGATGGCGCGGCCACTCAAGAAATCGCGGCGGTTGGGAGGCGAAGGATCCGGCATGATCGATCCCCGGAGGATGGCCGCACGTGGCCGGTGGTCTGGTCGCTTGGACCAGTGAGGAGTTGCGACAACACATACGCCAAGCGGCCAGAAATGACCGATGCGCGACGTAGCTGAATTCGCAAGAATTCAGTGGACAGGCTGAATTCTTGCGAATTCAGCTACGTCAATTTCCGCCGCGAGAGGTATAGCACAATCGGCCGATTCACCGCGCTCACGGTCGAAGGCGAAGGCGACGATCAGCCGGGGGACGAGAACATCTTCGGCCCCCGGAGACGGCGCGGAACAGGCGTTCTCTGCATGCTGCGGCGGGTGTGCGTCACGATTCTGGGTGGAGTCCGAAACGCGGTTCATCCAAGTCTGTCGAAGTCGCGACGGCTTTGGGGCGAGCGGCAGGAATCGGCATACAAGCACGATGCGCAAGCGAGTGAGTTTGCAGGCACACTCACTTGCGCGTCGTGCTTGTATGGGGACAAACATTCATCTGTCGCTCGCCTTACTCCTTCAGAGTCGACAACAACCAATTCATTCGCTTTCACCCAGAATTGAGATGCGCGCCCTGGTGCGGCTTCCATTCGGGGGTAGTGACCCACAGCACCAGCACGACCCATTCGCGACCGCACCGTCGAAGAGAGTTCCCGTCGAGTCTTGACGCGGGGCGGTCGATCAAGATACACCAATGCGTTGTGGTGGAGTCGGAAGTTGTCCGGTTGTGTCAGCGAAGCCAGTTTCCACGGTGCCCGTGAGGAAAGTCAACATGCTCAGTATCTTCGGTCGGCAGTCATCGGGGCCGCGCGGTTTCTGTGACGGAGTCTCCCGGCGCGACTTCCTCACGATTGGTGGCATGGCCTTGGGTGGGGTGAGTCTGGCCGGGGTCTTGCGGGCCGCGCCGACGCAGGGGTTGTCGCACAAGGCGATCATCAACATCTATCTTCCGGGCGGGCCGCCGCACATCGACATGTGGGATCCGAAGCCAAACGCCCCCAGTGAAGTGCGCGGCGAGTTCCAAACGATCCAGACGAACGTCCCCGGGATCGAAATCAGCGAGATGTTTCCGCGCATGGCCCAGATGATGGACAAGTTTGTCCTTGTCCGGTCGCTCGCCGATTCGGATGGCGGACATGACGCGTACCAATGCATGACCGGCCGCCGCAAGGGAGGACGAACTCCCCCCGGTGGATGGCCGCAGGGTGGTGCCTGGGTGTCGCACGCATTGGGTAACGTGAACCCGGCCATACCTGCCAACGTGGCGTTGATGTACCAGACCGGCAATCGGACGTGGGGTGAGACTGGCGACGGGGGTTTCCTGGGAGTGGCCCATTCGCCGTTCAATGTCCTGGGCCGCGAGGCGCGCAGCACGAACGACAACATGATCCTGCACGGCGTCACGCTCGACAAATTGCAAGACCGGACGAAGCTCCGTCAGTCGCTGGACCGCTTCCATCGCGAAGCCGATCAGCGCGGTGTGATGAGCAGCCTGGACGTTTACGCGGAGCAGGCGATGGGGATCCTGACCACGTCGAAGCTGGCCGATGCGCTGGACCTGTCGAAAGAGGATCCGAAGATCGTCGCCCGCTACGGCAAGAGCAGCACTCAGTTTCAGCGGGACGGTGCCCCGCCGATGATCGAGAACCTGTGCCTGGCGAGACGCCTCGTCGAAGCCGGCGCCCGGTTCATTTCGATGAACTACAGCCGCTGGGACTGGCATGGCAGTGACGGCATGAACTATCCCAAGTGTCGCGAAGAGTGTCCGCTGCTCGATCAGGGACTTTCCGCGTTGGTCAGTGATCTGCACGAGCGGGGTCTCGACCGCGACGTGGCGATCGTTGTCTGGGGCGAGTTTGGCCGTACGCCGAAGATCAACGGTCAAAACAGCCGGGACCACTGGCCGCAGGCGAACACGGCGGTCCTCGCGGGTGGCGGCATGCGCACCGGCCAGGCGATCGGCTCAACCAACAAGAATGGCGAGCACCCGTCGTTGCGGCCCGTCAAGTTCCAAGAAGTCTTCGCGACGCTCTACAAGTGCGCGGGCATTGATGCTCAGAACATTCGCGTGTTCGACCAGTCGGGCGTGCCGCAATACCTCGTCGACCCAGGGAATGAACCGCTGCACGAAGTCGTGTGATCGGGGACGCGAAGTTCGGTCGCGGGCAGAGGCGAAGTTCATCCCGAGATGTCGCGCTTCGGATCATCACGACGAGAGTTTCGAAGCGCTTCGCAGAATGGACCGCTCTCGCTAAGGATCGGCGCATGAATAACTGTCGGGATTTGGCGATCGCAAACCGTAGCATGGACGCCTCGTCCGTGCGGTAAAACGTGACCATCTGTGGAATTGGTCCGCACGGACGAGGCGTCCATGCTACGACTGTTATTGATGCGCCGATCCAGAGAGCGGTGAGCCAACTGCGCCGGTGTGGCTCTGGACGAGCGCCGACCTGGCGGTCTGACGATTCGCAGTCTGACGATTCGCGGTGTGCGCCGTTCTCTGGAAGTCGATTACTTTGAGATTCCACGTTGCCCTCCTTGTCGCTGTCGCCACGGCGGCGATCTCTCGTGCGGACGAGACGATGCCCGGTCACCTTGTCATCATCGGCGGCGGGCTTCGGCCGGAAAACTCTGCCGTGTACGACCGATTGATCCGTTACGCCGGCGGTGCGGATACGGCGCGGTTTGGAATCTTCCCGACCGCCAGCCTCAGCCCCGCGGATGCGGAGCGCTTTGCCAGGAATCTGGTCAGCCGCGGCATTCCAAAGACGCAGATTCAGATTGTCGATCTGATGGCGGCGAATGCCGAGCGACAGGCATCGAACCCGGCCATCGTGGAACAAATCGGCCAATGTACGGGGCTGTTTTTCAGCGGTGGCGACCAACGGCGGATCACCCGCGCGCTGCTCAAACCAGACGGCACCGAAACCCCCGCGCTCGAGGCGATCCGGGCCGTGTGGAAACGGGGCGGTTTGATCGCGGGATCCAGTGCGGGCGCCGCCGTGCAGGGGAACCCGATGATCACGGTGTCCGGGTTGCCGGACGATTCGATGGACCAGGGGATGGATGCGCTCGACTTCGGCCGGACCACGGAATCGTCGCGCCGCGGCGTGCTGGTCAGCCGGGGGTTGGGCCTCTTTCGTGGCGGGTTGATCGACCAGCACTTCACCCAGTTTCGCGGGCGGTTGGCGCGGCTCACACGGGTGGTGATCGAGTCGAAGGTCCGCTTCGGGTTTGGCATCGACGAAAACACCGCTTTGGACGTGGCTCCCGATGAAACCATCGAGGTGATCGGAACCGGCCAAGTGACCATTGTCGATGCCGCCGATGCGACGTGTGAGGATGGTCCGCTGGGATGCCGGATGGCCAACATCCGACTCCTCTGTCTGGCGGCCGGTGACCGCTTCGATCCCCGCACGGGCGAGGCCCAAGTGTTCCGGGGGAAGAAGCAAATCGTGGAGGGTGCCGAGGAATACAACGGCAATTTTCCGATCCCGGACATCTCGGGCACAGACGCCGTTTTGCAGGCGTTGATCAATGGTCTTGCAAACAACACGAGCCGCAAACAGGTCGCCTTCACCCTCAAGTACAACCAGCATTACGGGCATGGCTACCGGTTCACGTTTTGGGAAACGGACGAGACCCGCAGCTACACCGGTGACGTGAACGGCGATGAGTCGTACTCCGTTGTCGGCGTGAGACTGAACATCGACCCGGTGGTTATGACGCTGAAACCGCCGCACACGTCACTGCCGCTTGATCTGCCGGACGGACCGTCGCGCAAGCCGATCGAAGCCCTCCTCTACCGGGGCATTCTCCTCGCGGACGAACATCATCGCTTCCAACCGGACAAGCCAATCACCCGCGCTGAATTCGCGAATGCGATCTGCCAAACGATTCATCTCGAACCAAAGCGACAAGACCCTCCGCGAATCACCGACGTCCCTCCCGAGTCGCCCGATGCGGACGAGATCGCCCTCGTCGTCGGGGCACGCCTGATGGAGACCGATGCTCAGGGTGCCTTTCGAGCTACCGATTCGGTGACGCGGCAGGACGCGGCGATGACGCTCGTCCGGCTCGCCGAAGCGTACGCGGCAACGGGACTCTCGCGCGACCCCGTCAAACTCGACGACTCAGCGCGCATCTCCGCAGCGCATCGCGAACTCGTGTTCGCGGCGATCCGCTCGGGCCTGCTGACAACCGACGGCGACACGTTCCGACCCGACGATCCTCTGACTCGGCAACAAGCCGCCATCGCGATCTATCGGGTCATCGGATTCCCGTGGTAGGGACATCGTTCGCGACTGGTCTCCGTTCAACGCGGGATGTCTTCGACGGTGGACCGGGAGACCGAGCGACCGGGACTACGAGAAAACCACGGCCATGCCGCCATACAGCACGCGGCCCAGACCGAATCGTTTAACCCTGAGCCAACGGCGAAGGAGTTGGAGAGTCGCGTCCATCGCCACAGACTCCGTCGGTGAAGGTATCGGCGAGTTGGTAGCCAACATTGTCGCGAGTGCTTTTTCACGCCCAAGAATTGGGGTTGTCATCGTAGCCACGTTCGCCAGAACGTGGGAGAGATGCAGCGACTTCCCCACGTTCTGGCGAACGTGGCTACCCCAAAAGCAAGCGGTGACAAGGCACGAGTGGTTCACGGTTATCGAAGTCAGCCTCGCAAAGCAAACCTGTTGCACCGCTCGCGTCCAGTGACCGGCGTATCCCGTCGATTCAGCCACAGTCACCTGAGTCGTTGCACACCGCATCCGGTAGTTGGTGCGCCGTGTAGAACGCGGCGAAAGAATATGGACGGCTTGGTGTGTCTCTTGTCGCAGGTGATGGTGGCCGCGACACGGATGTAATCTTTGGAGAGTGGACTTATCCAATTAAATCGACGTAGTCCGTCTCGCATTATTTGCATTCTGCATCATCGCACAGTATTTCTGTGCGAGTTCATGTGCGACCGCCTGCGCGTAGGAGTCCCGATGATGAATCGTCGTGCGTTTTCGCTAGTCGAACTCATGGTTGCGATGGCAATCATTGGGGTGCTGCTGTCGCTGCTCACTCCGGCCGTGATGTACTCCCGTGAAGCGGCTCGGCGAGCCCAATGCCAGTCGCATCTCAAGCAACTCGGCGTGGCGCTGGCCAACTTCGAAGCGAGCCACACTTATTACCCCGACGGGATGGCTGTCAAATACGATTTACTGCCGTATATCGATCAGTTGAACGTTCACCGTCAGGTCACCGTCGGGCCGGCAACGCCATGGAGCGATCTGGATGAATTCCTGATTCCGCTCTACCGGTGTCCCAGCGAGAGTGCTCCGGCACGGACACCCCTAAGGATTGCCGCCGCCAACTACGTCGGATGCGCGGGGACGGGCGTGCAGCGGGATGGCTTCAATGGTTTTTTCACGCTGGGAGAATCCGGACCGCCGTGGCCGTCACCCGAATTCATCCGTCCCCGCGATGTCGTGGACGGTCTGTCCAACACGGTGGCCATGTCGGAAGCCCTGCATGACAACCGCACGAATCATCGATTGCGGACCGCCTGGTACACACCATTTTCGATGGGAGCGGCCGCGGAATTGGACGCCTTTGCACAGTATTGCGAATCCCTTCCGCCAGACCCCGAATCGCTCGGATATCGTGGCACCTCTCGCGGTGTCCCGTGGTGGGATGGCAACTTGGGAGAAGGACTCTACAACCATGTACTGCCTCCCAATCGCCCGAGTTGCTTGAACGGCAATGGGGTAACGGGAGGCGTCTATTCCGCGACCAGTTTGCACAGTGGTAGCGTCAATGTGTTGTACGGAGACGGTCATCTCGAAGCCGTTTCCAATTCGGTAGACCGTTTGGTCTGGAATGCCATGGGATCCCGAATTGACCGTGTGGTCGATTCATCATTTGCCCCGTAGGTTTGCAGGAAACGAGGAGACTACGTCATGAACAGGTATCGCAGCTATCAATTTTGCGCTTGGTTGGTCATCGCCGCCCAGTTTACTTCGCCGGCATGGGCGCGAAGCTGGTCACTGAAGCCGCTGAACGCCCAATACACAACCACGGAAAAGGTCTCGGCTAGCGGAGATGCTGTCGCGGGAAAGTACGACAAACAAGAATTTCAGTTCGGCACCCTTCGCAAGGACGGAAGCCTCAAGGCGGAAAACAAGGGCGACATTACGATTACCGGCGCCGGGGATTCTGCGGTGTGGTCCGTCTCGGTCGACGCTCCCGCGACGATGGGGTGGACAGTCAGTCCGAAGAAGAAGGCGGATCATTTTGGGCATCTCGTGATTGACAAAAAGATTCGCGCATTTAACGACGAGAAGCACGCAGTGCTGATCGTGAAAGATGCGACAAGCCTGAAATAGCAGATGTTGATTGCCACGCCACGCTCCGAATGGCGGGGCGTGGCAATCGGCGACGATCGGTTCACCTCTTTTTGATCTGGAAGCTCATGCGATTCCTGGCCTGTTCGATCTGGATCGTCGTAGTCGTGGCGGGTTGCGCGGAGGACACCGGGCCTCCGCCCCGCGACGGCTACCGCATGGAACGGGTCTCTTATGAGAAGCGGCGCTTTCAGGGTGTGGAAGTCTTCCGGGTGGCGGCCATCCAATTGACCGAGCCAGTCGGCGCGGTGGCGGCGATCACCGGACCGCAACGGATTGGTCCGTCGCAGCCGCTGGTCATGGAGGGGGCGATCACCGTGGCGGACCCCGGCATCACGGTGCGATCCGTCCGTTTGGAGCACTACTTCGGCGACTCCAAGCATCTCGACAATTACTCGGGCGGTGCCAGCGAACAGGCGATTCGGCAGAAAGATCAGTTTCTGTTTCGGATCGACTTCCGCGCCCCACAGCGCAAGGGGCGGCATCGCGTTCGGCTGTCGGCCACGATGACGACCTCTTCGGGCGAATGGGTCACGGTCGAGAACATTGCCGAGGGCGACCTTCGCGTGGAATAGCGGCAGGCCGTCCGAATCCAATCAGGCCATCCGTTGATCCCGTCAGCACATCACTTGATGTTCGAAG
>JAYTIB010000875.1:0-2963 GCA_043732205.1 Schlesneria sp.
TTGACCGCCGCGTTGGTGCTGTTGACGTTGAAGCCATTCCCCAGCGGCGTGTTGATCGTGGTCGTCCCGGTGAAGTGATAGGTGTCGGCCGCCGTTCCGCCCGTGAGCGAGATCGCCGAACCCGCCGTCTGCGATGTCGACAGCGCATCAACCGTCACATCGGCCGAGACATTGTTCAGCCGCAGCCCCGAACCGCCGGTCGACTGGATCGTGGTGCCGCGGATGTCGACCATCCCGCCGCTCAGGTTCGACAGCAGAATGCCGTCACTCCCGGTCCCGGTGACACTGCCCGACAACGTCAGATTGGGCGCTCCGCCAATGAAGCTGATCCCGCTGCCGGTCGCCGTGTTGACGGTGACGTTGTCCAGCAGGAAGTTCCCGGTCGAATTGGTGAAGCGAATGGCATCGCCGGTGATGTTCTGAAAGTTCACGTCGCGGATGATTGATCCGGCAACATTCGATCCCACCACCGCGTTCCCATTGTTGTTGGCGATGGTGAACCCGGCGAACGTGGAATTGGCGGCCATCGTCACGGCGGCACCGGTCACACCGTCAAACTTCGGCGTCAGGCCCCCGGCCACCTGCGTCGGCAGAAGGAGGGTTCCACCACCGTCCAATGCCAGCGGCTGAAAACTGCCGTCGCCGAACAATTGCTGCCCGGCCGTCAGCGTGACGCCGGTGCTCAACACCGAGTTTCCCTGAACGAGGATCACGTCGCCGCCGGCCGCCTGAGCCGCGGCCACGGTCTGAAACGGATTGGCAAACGTCCCGTTGCCGCCCGGTGCCGCACCCGATGCGACCTGTTCGATGTTGTAGGAGGCGTGCGTCTGCGGATTGAACGCCACCCGGTTCGCGTCAATTATTTCGGAGCGATCAACGATCACGTTGTAGTTGCGTTCGACGAACCGGAATGGCGACGGAGCGTCCTGCTTCCACTTGCTCGACGGATGCCTGCCGCCCCAGGGGAACTGGACTTGGCAGCCGACCATCACATTGCTGCCGAACAACGGATCGTTCGTGTACAAGACCTGCGCGGTGACGCTGTTGTTGACCACCCCTTCCACGCGCGTCTTGAAGCCGTTGACGCCGCCGCCGGGCCCCCCTTCAAAATGGTAGTAACCCACGAATCCGCGCAGCCGGTGCCGTTCCATCACGGGCAGGCTGTACCCCGCCTCGACATCCACCCCGCGCAGCGCCGTCCCCTGGTCGATGAACCGCGAAAACAGCAGTTGATGTCCGGCGATGCGCGCGTTGCCGATCGAGTCCGAGTAGGTCTGCGCCGCAGTGACCGGCAGATAAACGTTCGAACGAAGCTCCCAGCGGTCGATCAAGGCTTCAAAGCTGAGTCCGATCTGCTGATAGTTCTTTCCCGTGGTCCCGTCGGCGTCATACCAGACGCTGGCTCCGCCCCACGCATTGAGATCCTCGCGCAGATGACGATAGCCAAGACCCACGTTCCCGCCGAACAGCGCCCCGTTGGAAACGAATCCCCGCAGATCGCCGAAGATGAAATGCTCGTCGGTCAGGATGTACGGCATCACTTCGATCGGTGAAATCGATTGGTTGCGGCCGAATGTCTTGAACGCCAGATGACCCGCCTGACCGATGACTCCCGGTCCGTCACTCGAAGCAGACGTCGTTGGTCTCGGCGCGGGCGCGGATTCGGCGGCCATCTGACGGCGCGAGGCACGGCGGAAGCGGTCCGGTTCCGCGCTCACTTCCTCATCGTCGTCCGAATTCTCCTCGTCCAAATGAGCCCGAAGAGCCGACTTAATGTCATCAGCCGCCGCGGGTGATGCGACGATCTGAGCGACAGCCACCAACAGGATGCCGTTCCACAACCAATGAGTCCCCATTGACGGTGCCAGTCGGCCATTCCGCGAGATCTGCTTGCGATGCATGGAGTGGAATCCCTTCCGTACGGACCGGTTCCCCCGCCGCACGACAACCGTTTGCCGCCGAACATGGAAACCGTCAACGAGACAGACGAAGGCAACCGCGGCCACGAAGCCGAATCCGCAGATTCGCCCTCGCGCACGACCGCCGCCGATCCGGCCCGGGTTCGAAATGAGTTGTCGATGTGATCAGGAGAGAAGCGCGCGGAGTCTAGGTGACGAGGCAAAAGTCGTCGAGACCGAAACGTCCGGGCTGTCGGCGAGGATGCCGAACAACATTTATCCGGAACATTTATCCGGTGCCTGACCCCTTGCCTGCGAAATTGCTGTTCTGACCCCTGTTAAGGAGTCGTGACCTCACACGATTGTGAGCACGCGTGTGGCAGCCTGTTGAAACGCACCTGGAGCACGATTTCCACCGTCATCCATCGGCGCAATCCAAGAGCTGACGGCTGATCGGGAATGGTGACTGATGGCACGGCGTCGCGCTGCTGCTTATGCTGCCAGCCTCATTTCACACCGTATAGATTTGCATCCGAGCGAAACAACATGGCGACACAAACAGGCGGCGGGCAGCGCCACGTCCAGCGGCCGCGCGGCCAGTCTCGGCTTCGAGGCAACGCTCTGGCTGACGACCGCTCTCGACCAGCAACTCCGTTTGCCGCACATGAACCCCGGCATCGGTCTGGTCCTGTGCAAACCGGCCGACAAGGTCCAAGTCCGCCTCGCGCTGACCGCCGCTGCCTCAAGAAAACCGGCGTCGCCACGTATCAAACCGCGCTTCCCGACGAACGGCTGATCCAACGCCGACTCGAACAACTCCCCAATCCGTTGGAGACTGACCGATGCCAAAGAAACAAGTGGTCACGAAGGCCACTTCAAAGAAGTCCACGACGCGAACGCCGACCGCGACCGGCTCATCGAGAAGGAAGACAGCGCCGGATGTCGTCCTTCAGAGCGGTCATGACACCATCCTCACCGGCTTGACGGTTCTGATCGGCGAGTCACGTCGTCGAGCACTGGCGACCGTGAATTGCGAACTCGTCTGCCTCTACTGGCAGATCGGCC
>JAYTIB010000876.1:0-7788 GCA_043732205.1 Schlesneria sp.
AATGCGGTGAAACAGTTGCGTTGCATGCCAGTGCGTGCGTGAAACGACACCGTATTTCTCATGACATTCGACTCAACCTCCTGAGTTTCGTGTCTTTCGTGGTTCAAGTCATGAATAATCCAGGCTCACGCCACCAGAACCAGGGTCAGCAGCAACGTGACCGTCCCGAGAATGATCGTGGCGACGTAGAAGTCGGCCCGCTCGACGTGCAGCGTTTCGACCTGCGTTCCCAACCACGCCGCATTGCGGACAATCATCCCGGTCCAACAGCGATCCACCACGGAGGGACCGAGCCAGCCGCTGACCAACTGAGCCAGCGCTCTCGGCCCGGTGAGAATCTGCCGCACGACGTCGTCAACGTATAGACGCTGCCGACTCAGCCGCGCCAGGAATTCCCACCGGTTCGTGGGACGTGCGAGACCATTGGCCGACTTCGCCGCGCGCTCGGCTTGCCATCCGGCCAACAGTCCCGCGATGGCGGCTGATTGCCCGATCGCAATCCTCAGTAACGCATCGGGGCTGTTGGGGAAACTGACAAGGCCGAGCAGCCATCCGCACGGACCGCCGATCAGCAAGAACACGGCCGCCGAATTCACCAGCCAGTCGGCCGCGCGCGGAGGACTCAAACTCACCGGAGAACGTGTTGAATCTGTGGCCCGTGCGGCGTCAGGACCGATCGCCCTGATGGCGGCGTACGCCGACAGACCCTGGGCGAGCCATAACCCGCAGATCCATCCCCAGTGTGGGACCGATTGGTCGGGGAGAATGTCCAATGAGTCACTGACCCGCGGCTGGGCTGCGGCGGATTCGGTGTTCACCGCGGGCGAATGCGACTCCGCTGTCGACGTCGATGTCCAAGACACCGGGTGCATGTTCAGTTCGATCAATCCCTGTTGCGACCATCCTCCGGAGAAAGGAATCAAACCGGCCAACGACAGCGCCGCGCACCATGCGGCCGCGCGGGAATGGTTCGCGGCCGCGCTGCCGTGGCGCGAACCGGCAAACAGGACGAACGCCGCGACCGAGACCGAGCATTGATGGATCACACACGCGCCCACCGAGGCGTTGAGTCCGCTGCCGAGGCCCGCCAGCAGGACTCCCGTCTGCGCCGCCAGCAGATACGCCAGCCGACGATGTCGATCATCCTGCCCGCAGGCGACAAACGCACCGACCACGGCACCGAGCGTCCCCAGTCCACCCAACAGTGTTAAGGGGACGTCGAATGTTGCCAGCAGCGGATAACACTTGAGCAGCAGCCAAACGGCCGACGGAACAAACCCGATCCCATAGACGACGATGCACACGCGGGCGTCCCAAGCGGACGCTTCGTGGTGCCAGCCAAAGCACGGAAACAGACCGCACCGACCCAGCACACCCAACACCAGCAGGCAGCCGATCACACCGGGCAAGGCCGGGTTCCCCGCTCCCAAGCGCGCGAGTCCTTCGGTCGACGAGATGTCTGCGAACGAAGTCAAACCGCCGGCCTGGGCCATCCAGAGCGCGGGCCACAGCAACAGGATGTCTCCCGGCAATCCCGCTTGAACCGCCCGACGCATCCCCTGCACAGACGCTCCGGCGCGGGACGACCAACCCGCCATCAGCAGCGTCGTCAACGACAGGGCCGTCCAACACGTCAGCATCTGCACGATCCCGGATGACAGCACGAATCCAATCGTCGCCGCCAACACCAGCGCGGTGGTGATGGCAAACGCTGTTGCTGAATCGTCGTCGGCCTCTTGATTGGAAAGCACGACGGTCAGCCACGCCAGACCACTCAGGACCGCGATCCAGATCGCCGCGGATTGGTCGGCCTGCAGACCCCAGTCGACATGCAATCGTCGCAACCCGGTCAGATCGAGCCACGTCCCGAGTTTGTACGATGCCGTGTGAAGACCATCGGGACCGCTCAACTCACCGGTCAGCGCGGCGATCAGGCATGCCGAGGAAACGAAGCTGACGAGGAGTCCGATGCTCGCCGACAGCGCGGCCGCCCTGCGCCATTGCGCATTGCAAGCGATTATGATCAAGCCGACGAGGGCTCCGACCAGCGGAGCCGCCGCGGACATCACCATCAGCGCTGCGGCGACGCCGGTCATGGAGCGTCCCCCGGTTCACGAATCCCCGACGCCATGGCTTCATCGTTCGGAGTTTCGAGAGCCATGCTCGACGCGATCGGGGCAATCGGATCGGTGCTTGATGCGCCTGCCCGGCCCGCCGAGACGCGTCCGTCGTTGAAGATCCAAACGGACCACAGGCAACACAGCACGGCGAGCACCAGCGCCGCGACTTCCAATTCAGCGCGCGGATAAAAGGCCGCCCCGGCGACGAACGTCATCACGATTCCCTGAACGACGACTCCCGCCGCCAGCAGACGATCACGCCTCGAACGTCCCGAGACCAGTGCCATGACCGCGATCACGATCAGCAGTCCGCCGAGCAACAGGCCGCGATTCCAATCGGTGTGGTCCATCCGGTTTCACCTTGCTTAAGTCGACAGATCGGCGGGCGGCGGCGGCGCATGAACGACTGTCGGGAGTTGGACGGCAGCTACCGTAGCATGGACGCCTCGTCCGTGCGGGAAAACATCACGATCTGTGGAATCAAGCCGCACGGACGAGGCGTCCATGCTACGGCATTGATTGATGCGCCGGTCCAGGGCCGGTCCCGGCGGTGGCTTCTGACAGGAGAACCTTCGTCGGCGGTCGACTCGTTGACATCGTCGAGGCCAGGGAAACAAACGCCAGCGCGGCCAGCAGCACGACCACATCCGCACGGCGGGCGAATGTCAGATCCATCACGCTGACGGACCGCTCTTCGTCGGAATGAATGTCCAACACGTTTTGAATCCGGGCTCGCGACGGAAACGCCGAATGACGCCGGGTCGTCATCGCGCGCGTCGATTCCGCGTGCAGCGCATGGTAGGTGGTTCCGATCAGCGCCACGGCCAGCACCAATCCCGTCACACCCGCCAGCCAAGAGAGGTCCGGTGATTTGTCACCCGGTTCCTGCGGCGAAGCGGGCCAGAGTTCGGAGATTGAAAGAGGTGCTCCGCTGCGGCATTCCCTCACCAGCAGAACCAGCGCAGCGGCGGCCGTCATCGCCAGAATCGTCGCGATGCCGGTGACTCCCCTCGCGAGGCAAATCCCCGCGTTGGCCAGCGACAACAGTCCGAACCAGATCAACTGGCCGCGCAGCGCCGGCCGGCCGGACAACAGCACGGCTGAAGTCAGCGCGACTCCCCCCAGTCCGGTCACCAGCAGATCCGCCAGACGCCACGACTGCGCGGCGGCGATCCCGCGCGGATCGCCGCCGACAGCAATGACGAGCAGCGCCAGGTAGACCAGCGCCAGCGCACCGGCCCCCAGCCGTACTTGCAGTTTCCAACGTGATGACTGCCAGACGGCCAGCCCGGTCACTCCGATCCCGAGCAACACCACCAGCCACCAAGGAATTCGGGAGTCATCCATCGATCACCCGGTTCAAGCAGACTGTGGAAGAAACCGCAGGAGTGTCTGCGTGAGAAAATCAAGTGGCCAATTGGCTAAGGGGCTGTGCATCGTTTACTTCCGAGAGTTCACCAGGACTTCATCGGTGTTCATGTTTCTGCCTCTCTTTTTCTGTCTCCCCGTCTTGTCGGAGCAGGAAGAGGGAGACAGAAAGAGAGAGGCAGAAAGATCATTGAGTCTCATCGGCCACTCTCGGACGTAGAAAACGCACAGCTCCCAAGGCGAGCGGCAGGAGTTTGTTTACCGAGTTGGAGGATGGGCACTCTTGCCCGTCCGGCTGTTCGCCATCAAGCAGGACGGGCAAGAGTGCCCATCCTCCGGGTAAGCTCCTTCTTGCCGCGCGTCGATCGCTACTTCTTGGCTTGAGCCGGAATGACACGCTTGGTCACGTCGATTTCGACGGCCCCAAACGCCTGCTCGTGCCGTTGCAGGAACGCTCCGAGCGCCAGCCACAGACGCTTGGCCGTGAAGTAATTCATCACCATCCGCTGGGAGACCTTCACCGGCAGCGGCGATGATCCGAACGGCTGGGGATTCAGGCCGAAGTCGAGCACCAGTTCCTCGGGCAATCCGGCGACGCGCACAAAGTTCGCGTACAGTGGCTCCAGGTTTTCTGGTTCGATGACCGGTTGGGGTTGCCCGGCGACTCGTTCGGTGTCCTGTGCGGTCGGTTCCGTCATGGGAGGCGTTCCTGATAGATGTGTGAGTGAAGAGAGGCATTCGGGCGGCATCATTACTGCGATACCCGCATACTGTCAACAAATGCGAACGCAGTATCCGCCCGGAATGGCGGCGAATGTGAGTCGTCTGCGCCCGGCCAACTTGAAGGGTCGCGGTTTCTTCGTTCAACCACCGTGGCCTGCCAAGCCGAATGAGAACTGTCCCATCGCGTCCAATTTGGGTAGAGGTCATGGTGCCGCGGCCGATAACCACTTTGCGCCGCTGCGGAGCGGCGAAGAATTCGCGAGTCGGGTAAAGTCTGTCAGGGCCAAAGCCCGTTTGAAGCTGGGCAGTTTGTAGGGTGGGACCAGCGGCGCTTCGCCGCGCCGGCCCACCATGATTTCCCGTGACTTGAGCATGGTGGGCCGGCGCTCGAAGCGAACTGCTCCCACCCGACTTTGAAAAAGGCGATGGCCCTGTAAAGTCTGTCCGGCGGATCGAGATTGTCTCAAGTTTCTGAATCGGTTCTCCTGCGGTCTTGGCGATCGGTGATTTACGAGACCGGCCGCCGCCTGTTTCTTTCTTGATGATCAAAGCAACAGCACGAGAGGCAGCGACGAAATGCGGATTGTGGTCGCCTGTTCCGAAGCGGTGCCGTTTTCCAAAACCGGCGGGTTGGCAGACGTCGCCTCGGCGCTGCCCAAGGCGCTGTCACTGGCGGGTCACGAGGTGGTGATCATCGTTCCGCATTATCCGCAGGCTTACGCCAAGAACGCCGACGCTCCACCGGTGGAAGTTGCCGGTGTGTCGCTGCGGGTGCCGGTCGGTCAGAAGATCGTCGAGGCGCGAATCCTCAAGTCGCAGTTGCCGGGGACCAGGGTTGTCGTCTACCTGATCGATCAGCCGGGCTACTTCGACCGGGCCGGATTGTACGGGGAGAACGACCAGGACTACCGCGACAACTCCGAGCGTTTCGTGTTCTTCAGCCGGGCTGTGATCGAGACGGTTGAGCGACTGCGCCTGTCTCCCCATGTGATTCATGCGAATGATTGGCAGACGGGGCTGATCCCGGCGCTGGTGGCGTTGGAGATGCGGCAGGTCGCCGGTTACGAGCAGCAGGCATCGGTTTTCACGATTCACAACATGGCGTTTCAGGGCCGGTTCTGGCACTGGGACATGAACCTGACGCGGCTGGACTGGAAGTATTTCAACTGGCAGCAAATGGAGTTTTTTGGCCATTTGAATCTGCTCAAAACGGGGATCACGTTCGCGGACATGATCACCACCGTCAGTCCCACCTACGCGCGCGAGATCCAGACCCCGGAACACAGCTTCGGACTGCACGGCTCGCTCTACTCGCGCAAGGAGGATCTCGTGGGAATCCTCAACGGCGTCGACACCGAAATCTGGAACCCCGCGACCGATCCGCACATCGCCCGGAACTACACCGCCGAAACGGTCGAGGCCGGCAAGGCGGCCTGCAAGGTGGCCTTGCAACAACGACTGGGACTTCCCCTTCAGCCTGATGTGCCGCTGTTTGGCAGCGTCTCGCGCATGACCGGCCAGAAGGGTTTCTCGCTGATCGGTCAGTGCGCGGAGATGCTCCTCGACCAGAACATCCAACTGGTGTTCCTCGGCAGCGGCGATCCGCGTTACGAAGCGCTCGTGTCACAACTGGCGGCCGATCATCCCGACAAGGTGGCGACGGTGATCGGATACAACGAGCCGTTGTCGCACCAGATCGAGGCGGGCTGTGATGTGTTTCTGATGCCGAGTGAATTCGAGCCGTGCGGACTGAATCAGATGTACAGCCTGATCTACGGCACGGTCCCCATCGTCCGGGCCGTGGGCGGACTGGCGGACTCGGTGATCGACGCCACGGACGCCAACCGCGCCAACGGGACGGCGAACGGTTTCAGCTTCACTGATTTTCGCGGGGACGCCCTGTTCTGGAACATCTGTCGCGCGCGATCGTTGTACGCCGACAAGCCCGCGTGGCGGCGCCTGCAGCGGAGCGGCATGCAACGCGACTGGTCGTGGAAGCGAAGCGCCGACGAATATCTCCGCGTCTACGAACGCGCCGTCGCACGACAGCGCCGGGAATCGGAATGCGTGGGGGATGACAAATAGCCGTAGGGATGGAGACCGAGAGGCGATTGCAAATTGACAATTGCAAATTGCAAATTGCAAAGTGAAGACGAGGCGACGAGCCGGCGCGGCTGTCTTTCCGATCTCCAATTTGCAATTTGCAATTTGAAATTGTCAATTTGCAATTCTTCAATCCCCCCGGTTCCCGTCACCCGACCGATGACCTTCAGGTGCCATTCCCGTGTCCGAACTGCGCCAGGATCCGATCGTGCAGCGCTGGGTTGTGATGGCCCCCGAACGCGCCCGGCGGCCCATCGAGATTCTGGACGAACCGCACCTCGCCGAAGCCGGGGTCGATCCATTTGCCGAAGGGAACGAAGGGGCGACGACACCCGAAGTTCTGGCCTATCGCCAAGCGGGCTCAACGCCGGACGGACCCGGCTGGCGGGTCCGCGTTGTCCCCAACAAGTTCCCCGCACTGCGCGCCGACGGGAGACTTGATCCACACAGCAACGGCCTGCATCACTCGATGAACGGAGTCGGTGCGCATGAGGTGATCATCGAATGTCCGCACTCCGAAACCAACATGTCGCAGTTGAGCCCCGAAAACATTCGGGAAGTGCTGTGCGCCTACCGCGAGCGACTGTGCGATCTGAAGCGCGACCCGCGTCTCGCGCACGCGCTGATCTTCAAGAATCACGGGGCGCTCGCGGGAGCATCCGTGCCGCACAGTCATTCCCAATTGCTGGCCACCCCCTTCGTGCCGAGTGTGATCAGTGACGAATTGACGGGAGCACTGAAGTTCCACCAAAGCCACGGGCGGAACATTTTCGAACTGATGATTCAGCAGGAGTTGGCGACCCGATCCCGCGTCGTGCTCGACACACCGCGGTTGCTCGCGTTCTGCCCGTTTGCCAGCCGCTTCGCGTACGAGACCTGGATTCTGCCCAAGCAATCCGGCAGCCATTACGAACAGATCGACGACTCCGCCACCGCGGAATTGGCATCGGTCTTGAAGACGGTGCTGCGCAAGCTCGAAGTGGCGCTGAACGGTCCGGCCTACAACTACGTCCTCCACTCGGCTCCGCTCCAGCAGCCGGAACTGCCGCATTACCGTTGGCACATCGAGGTGCTTCCCCGGCTGACCCGCGTGGCCGGCTTCGAATGGGGCAGCGGCTGCTTCATCAACGAAGTCCTTCCAGAATCGGCCGCCGCCCGGTTGCGCGAGACGGATGTTGATTGAGTGGTATTCCGAATCCGGATGATTCACCACGGAAGTCACGGAAGGAAATCCATGAAGCGGACTTGCTCGAACGATACCTCCCGCGGCCGAAGGTGAGTCGTTTAACCGCGTGGGCATCGCCCCGCGCGTTTTGAGCGTGAATCACCGCTCACGCGCGGGGCGATGCCCACGCGGTTAAACGACTCACCTTCGGCCGCGTGAGGTATCGCAGCGTGTTGAACTTCGTAGCTCGGACGCCTCGTCCGAGCGAATCTCGACTCGAAAAGCACGGACGAGGCGTCCGTGCTACGG
>JAYTIB010000877.1:0-7784 GCA_043732205.1 Schlesneria sp.
TGATCGTCTCCGTCGCGGGTCGGCATCGTGGCGAGCCACTCCCACGTGACGCCATCGTCGGTGGAGTGACACGCTCCCACGCGACGCGCGGGCTTCCACAGTTCGGCACCGCAGTACAGCAGCCGCCCGTCCTTCAGTTGGATCGGACCGTGCGGGCTGTTCACCGGGACCGAATAGCGCGCCGACCACGTGACGCCGCCGTCTGTCGAGCGGATCATCCACGTGCCGAGTTCCGCCTGCCGTTGTTCGGCCGTGATCCGATGATGGGCCGCGCGCCATTCGCGCAGCTTCAGATCCTCCCACGCGCCCGGCTGACCTGCGGGACTCAGCTCGGCCTTGTCCAGCAGCGGCTGGTACGCCAACGATGTGAACGTCGTGACGAGGATCGAGCCTTTCGCGGTCTCCAACACCCCCGCATCGCGTTCGTCGATCGGTCCGTCGATCAACACCTGCGGCCAGCGCCAGGTCTTGCCGTTGTCCTGCGATCGCATCAGCTCGACTCGCCCGAACGGACAGACGTGCGACTCGCGCCCGCCGGACCAGACGAGAAGCAACTCACCGTTCTTCCGCCGCGCCAGCGTTGGCCAGCCGTGATACAGCGGCGGCTTCCAACTGATCAGCTTCGTCTCTTCGATGACGGCCTTCGGCCCGCCAGCGGCGTGACTCTGCCGTCTGAATAGAAGCGATCCGACTGCGAGCGCGGCACCGGCTTGCAACACATCTCGACGGTGTACGTATCCGTTCATGGCTGTTTCTTTCCCCCCGGCTTCGGTTGCAGGCGCTTCGTCTGCTGCACGCCCTTGGTGATCGCGTTCTTCTGCATCTGCTTGCGAAGCTGCGGAAACTTCGAAGCCGGCTTGCGCGCTCCGCCAGTGTTCGAACGACTCATGCTGGGCTCCTTTCCGTGGGAAGTGTACTCCGGCCTGTCTGGCAATCTACTGTAGTCCCGTCGCTCCGCCGACGGGACGTGCTGCCACACGCTTCCCCGCAGGTGAATTCGTCAGCGCTGCGACAGTCAGCGCAGCGACAGTCCCGTCGGCGGAGCGACGGGACTACAGTAGTTTGCTCGCAAACATCACTCGTGGCCGTCCGGCCTTGCGGCTCACGCATGACGAGGCGCGGGGTTCTGCTCGCTGCACGTTGCTGTTTACCGGGATTTTTTGCAAGCGTTAAGAGTTGTCGTTGCCGGTCGCGCCGACCACGCCTCCCACCGAATTGCCCGAGATACCATCGGCCAGTACGATGGCCGCCCTGTCATCCCGGTTTCCTGCTTACGGAGTCAATCATGTCGGACGTGTCTGCCCCGCGCGAATCGGACGGATTTTCTCGGCGAGCGGTGCTCGGCTCGGCGCTCGCCGCGGCGGGAACCGTGGCAGCCATGCACGGCCCCTGGGGATTGGCCAGTGCCGTCGGTGCCGCTCCCGGCGCAGCGGCCCCGGCGGGGAAGCGGTACGCGATGAAGAAGTCCATCAACCAGTGGGCGTTTCCCTACCCGCAGAAGATGTCGATTGAAGAGTGCCTGAAGCTCGCCAAGGCCGCCGGATTCGACGCCATCGAATTGAACTACGACTTGGACAACGACCTCTCCCCGAAGTCCGGCACGAAGGAGTACACCGCGATCCGCCAGATGGCTGACAAGATCGGCATCCAGATCAGCGGCATCTGTTCATTCCTCTTCTGGCCGTACCCGTTCACCAGCCACGACCCCGCCAAACGTGCCCGCGCGTTGGAACTGGCCGGACTGATCGCCAACGCCGCACATGACCTCGGGACCGAGAACGTCCTCGTCGTACCGGGCGCGGTTCACATCCCGTGGCGAACCGACTACGAACCGGTCGCGAACGACCTCTGCCTCTCGCGGGCGAAGGAGGCGATCGGCAAGCTGATTCCCGCGGCCGAGAAGCTGAAGGTCAACCTCAACATGGAGAACATCTTCTTCAACGGTTTTCTCATGACGCCGATGGAGATGGTCGAATTCGTCGACGGCTTCCACAGCGAGCGGATTCACGTCCACTTCGACACCGGCAACATCATGCAGTACCAGTTCCCCGAGCACTGGATTCCGATCCTCGGCCAGCGGATCAAGAACGTCCATCTGAAAGAGTTCACCAAGAAGGGAACCGACTCATCGCTGGAGTCCTTCCGCCCGCTGCTCGACGGCACCACGAACTGGCCCGCCGTCCTCGAAGCCTTCGACCAGATCGACTACCGGGGCTATCTGACGTTCGAATACTTCCACCCGTACCAGCACTGGCCCGAGGCGCTCATCCATCAAACCGCCGATTCGCTCGACCGCATGCTCGGCTTGAAGAGTTGAACTCAAACGCTTCGTCTTTGCCTTGTCCCCTCGCCCCCGTCTTAGGGGGAGAGGGTTAGGGTGAGGGGGCTTCTCTTTCTTCTTTCCAAAGCGCGAAACCCATGCCCGCTCCCATCCTCTACTGCGGCGACACGAACCTCAATGGTGCCGCCAGCTACCTCGCCGGACTGATGACTCATTTCGGCTGGGCCTTCGACTACGTGCCGAGTCACCTCGATTTGAAGCTCACCGATGTCGCGGCGCGGAAGCTCTTCATTTTCAGCGACTATCCGAGTGCGCGAGTCTCCGAAGACCTTCAGCGTGTGATCGTCGCAGCCGTGGCCGCCGGGGCTGGATTCGTCATGATCGGTGGGTGGGAATCCTTTCACGGCATGGGAGGCGATTGGGACGGAACTCCAGTTGGCGACATTCTTCCCGTGGAGATCTCCGATTGCGATGACCGCGTGAACTCGTGCCACACGGCTCTCCTCGGCCCGCGGATCGACTTCGACAATCTTTGGGAACTGCCGTGGGAGTGCCCCCCGAGCATCGGTGGTTGGAACAGTTTTGAAGTGAAAGAAAACTTCGACGCCACGGTCATGCTGGAGATCAGCCCGTTGACTCCATACCGCGTCTATGACCCGGACGCC
The DNA here is from genome assembly GCA_043732205.1 of Schlesneria sp. Lineage (GTDB taxonomy): Bacteria > Planctomycetota > Planctomycetia > Planctomycetales > Planctomycetaceae > Schlesneria. The sequence goes on from JAYTIB010000877.1 coordinate 2,947, forward strand.
GGCGGCTACGTCCTCTCTTGGGACGACGAGGAGTCGCCGTACCCCGCGCTGGTTGTCAGCGAACATTCCAAAGGGATGGTCGCGGCCTTCGCCAGCGATGTCGCTCCACATTGGGTCGGCGGCTTCGTCGATTGGGGGCCGGAACGGGTGAAGGCTCAAGCGGCGGGGGCCTCGGCGATTGAAGTCGGCAGCGACTACGCTCAGTTCTGGAAACAATTGCTCTCATGGGTGGGGCGGCTGGAGTGAACGCGCCTCACGAAGAATTTGAACCACGAATCTCACGAATAACACGAATCTGAAGAGGGGAAGAGATGCGACGAACCCGCTTAGTGCTTCGTCAACGTTAAGACTTGGTGTAGCTGAACTCGCAAGAGTTCAGAGGCTGAAGTCTTGCGACTTCAGCTACCCACGAATTTAGGCATGACAAACCACTAGGTTGGTCAGGTATCGCGGTCACACTGCGGCAGGTCGCTTCTGTCCCGGCATCTGTTTTCAGATTCGTGTTATTCGTGAGATTCGTGGTTCCCTCTTCCCCAATCCCATCGGCTGTTTCTTCCTTTCGTGTCGTTCGTGTGTTTCGTGGTTCCAACTCTGAAAGTTTTGCGGAATGGCAACGGGCAACGTGCTGGTCGGGCAGTCGGGTGGGCCGACGTCCGTCATCAACTCGTCTCTGGCGGGCGTCGTCGATGCGGCGATGAAGTCGAAGGGAATCGGCCGCGTGTTTGGGATGCGGTTCGGGATCGAGGGGGTGCTCAACGACCACCTCGTCGATCTCGGAAGCGAATCTCCCGATGTGCTGCGCGGGTTGAGGTCCACGCCGGGGAGCGCGCTGGGGTCGAGCCGCCTCAAGCTGAAGGACGAGCATTTCCCCGCGATCCTGAAGCAGCTCAAGAAGTACGACATCCGCCACTACTTCATGATCGGCGGCAACGACACGATGGACACGATCCATCGCGTCACGAAATACGCCCACGAGCACGGCCACGAGATGCTCGGCGTCGGCGTGCCGAAGACGGTCGACAATGATCTGTTCGGGACCGACCACACGCCCGGCTATCCGAGCGCCGCGCGGTACATGGTGCTGAGCGTCCTGCAGGCGGGAATCCTCGCCCGCGACATGCAGAAGGTCGATCAGTTCGTGATCTTTCAGTCGGTCGGCCGCAGCGCCGGCTGGCTTCCCGCCGCGACGGCGCTGGCCCGCACGAGTGAACTTTCCGCGCCGCACGTGCTGCTGCTGCCGGAACGCCGGTTCAACCAGACCGCGTTTCTCCAAGCCGTGGCCACGGCGCACAAGAAGCACGGCTTCGTCAGCATCGTCTGCGGCGAAGGAGTGACGAACGAGGACGGATCGCCGCTCAGCGCCTCTCAAACGAAGGACAAGTTCGGCAACGTCGAGTTCGGTGCAATGGGAGGGACGAGTGCCGCGATGTTGTTGCACCGCATGATCGCGAACGAGTTCGGCTGGCGGGGCGAGTTCCAAGTCTCCGAATCGCTCCCGATGTGCGCGGCCGACCGCGGCACGAAGCTCGACTTCGACGAAGCGTTCGCGTGCGGCAAACAAGCGGTGAAGCTGGCCCTGCGCGGCGAAGGGGGAGTCATGGTGACGATGCAGCGCACCAACAAGCCGGGCGAACCGTATTCGATCGGCTTCGGCACGATCGCACTCAGTGAAGTCGCCAATCACGAACGCCCGATGCCCGACAACTTCATCTCGAAAGACGGCTTCGGTGTGACGAAGGCGTTCCTCGATTACGCCGCTCCGCTGGTGGGAGAACTGCCGACGTATTCATCGCTCGCCGCCAAGCGGGCAAAGTTGTAGCAACCAATCACCCCGCCACCGAGCTTGCCTCGGTGGTTCAACGGCTTTTGCGCTACGGATTCGTCATCACGAGTAGCGCAAAAGCCGTTGAACCACCGGGACAAGCCCAATGGCGTTGCAATCAGTATCCACCACCGAGGTTCGTTTCCATGCATGCCGATCAAGCCCCGTATTCCCAATTCAACCTTGTCCACGACATGCTCGCTGCGGCGGATGCGATTCAGACGTTTGATCCAAGCGTGGTGAAAGCGACTGCTGCCGAGGTTGCCTCCGTTGGCAAGCTGCTCTTCACCGGAGAAGGATCCAGTCGACTGTTCCCCGCGAAAAGTGCCATCATGCATTCGCGGCAGCAGGGTTGGTCGTGTGTGCTGCACACCGACGCGGGGCGGCAGGCGCAGGATTACGCGCTGGCCGATTGGGCGGTGCTCGGCATCTCGAACTCGGGCCGCACGGCGGAAGTCATTCGACTCTTCACGAGCCTCAAGGCAGCGGGGCATTCGAAGCGGTACAGCCTCACGGCGGCGGCCGACTCGGCGCTGGAAGCACTCGCCAATCGGGGCCATGTGCTGAAGTGCGGCAAAGAAGGAGCCGTCGCCGCGACGAAGAGCGTGGTCGAACAGGCGCTGTTCTGCCGGGCTCTCGTCGAAGCCATCGCCGGTGTAGAGACGCTCGCCGCGCGCCTGCCTCAACTCGCCGATCAGGTGCGGACCGCGTTAACGCAGCCAATCGATCCCGAGATCACCGCGAAGCTGTCTCGCGCAGGCACGATCTACTTCGCGGGCCGCAACGACGGTGTGGCCGAAGAACTGACGCTGAAGACCAACGAGATCACCCGCAAACGGAGCGACTATCTTGAAGGAACCTACGCCGTGCATGGCATCGAAGAGATCATGCAGGCGGACGACGTCGTGGTCTGGATCGACCCGTATCCTGAGTCCGAGCAGAAGTTTCACGATGTCCTGGTGAAGGGAGTCGGCCTCACTATCATTGCCGTCTCGTCGCGCCCGACGATGTTCCCAACGCTCACCATCCCCGACGCCGGCGACCTGTCGGGCTTCGTCCAATTGGCGGCCGGTTGGAATCTGCTCGTCGAAGTCGGTGTGAAGCTCGGCATCAACGTCGACAAGCCGGAACGGGCGCGCAAGGTTGGCAATGAGTTCACCGGTTGAGAGTGTTCGACCGGGACCGCCGAAAACAATAGGGAGACGCCGGAATGTTGGGGATTGTGATCAGTGCCGCAGTGTTGATGCTTCTGGTCAAAGTGGTCGCGTCCGAAGACGCGGAGCCCTAATTCTGGTCGATGGCCGGAGTCGCCCTCGCCATGGCCGTCGTGGGATTCGCCTGCCAGATCGGCCTCACCGAGATGCTCGGCGCGGCCGCCAGCCTGCCATCGTTGTTGGTTCTGCCGCCGCTGCTGATGTACTGCTGCGGCATCAACGTCAAACAGGCGATGATCGTGACGGCACTCTATTTCGGCGTGCTGCTGGCGCTGGGATTCGGCTTGGCGATGTTGATGGCCACGTGAACATTGTCGGGGGACTTTCAACCGCGTCGCGACACTCATTGCGCGCGGGACACATGCGCTTCCCCCAGGCGGCGTGCATCGAGAATCAGGCAGCCCGTCGCCACGCACCAGCCGACGATCGCTCCGGCAAACACGTCGCTGGGGAAGTGCGCGGAACATTGGATCCGCTGCATCCCGACCAGGATCGCCATCGTCGTGAAGAACCAGCGGCCGCGCGGATAGAACTCGCTCAACATGACCGCCAGCCCGACCGCCGTTGACGTGTGCGCGGACGGGAAGCTTTGCGACTGGTTTCCCTCTGACAGAGACCACATGCCGCCGAACGTCGACCAAACTGATTCCGGCAGAACGACGATGTCGCGCGGCCGAAACCGGATGACGATCAGCTTGATGACGTTGGCGGCCAAGCCGGCCCCGAGCGAACCGGCCAGCAGTTGCGGGAAGAAACGTCGTCGCGCCGGATCGAGTACGAAGACTGCGATCACGATCATCATGGCCCCGATGCCGTGTCCGAAGGTCTCCGCGTTCTCGAGCAGCTCGGACAACCACCGCGGCTGATTCCCCTGCTTCGCATACGCGGCAACCGGAAGATCGATCGCCAACGAGATCAGCACGGCCAGCAGCAGCCCGCAGGGAAGCGGATGCCACAACGTCGCGCGGCGAAGCGGTTCGGGAGCCGTTGGCTCAGTGTCTGACATCGTCATCCCAACGATTCTCCCGGTCCCCGCGTGCGCGGTTCGACGAAGGATTCGAACCCAAGTCGGCAGAGTCTAACTTCTTGACGGGATTCCCGCGAACAGACCAAATTTCGCGGCGTTAATCTGGGGCGACTGGTAGTCGCATGCAACGCGAGACAACATTCCTCGACCGTGCTCCGGCCGCCGTCCGATTCGGATGGCAACGGAAACAAACGGACGTTTCCGCCTACAGGACCGGCCGAGTCTGCCGAAGCCCGGCACCGGTCGACACGAGGGAGCGAGTCATGGCTGATCCCAATCTGGCGCAAATTCTCGACCACGCCGCACACGAGCTGCTGATGTGGGTCGGCTTCGGAACACTCGTCGGTTTGACCGCCAAGGCGATCATGCCCGGACGCGATCCGGGCGGGGCGATCGGCACGCTGCTGATGGGAATCGCCGGCAGCCTGATCGGCTGCGGGGTGCTGCTGCTGTTCGACACCAGCTTCCGTGTCACCCCCATCAGCCCGCTCGGCTTTGCGGCGGGAACGGGCGGTGCCTTTGTGCTGCTGTTCTTCTTTCGGATCCTGTCCAACTCGTATGTCGTCGAGGCCGTGGACGGTCGCACATCGGCGCATCCGGGAACCGCAACCACAACGTATTATCGTCGCCGCAGCCGACGTGCGGCGTAAGTGCAACGCGGTGGAATTGAAGCCTGAATCGCAAGTTTTGAAGTTGCGATGTTTTGGATTTAAGCCCCAAAGGGGCAGCCCTAAGTTAGCCCAGGGCAAGCGACCATCGGGAGCGCCGCCCTGGG
>JAYTIB010000878.1:0-2952 GCA_043732205.1 Schlesneria sp.
AGCGGCGTCGGCAAGGAACTCGTTGCGAGGGCGATTCATGAGCACTCGGGACGCAAGAGCGCCTCGTTCGTGACGATGAACTGCGCGGCTCTCAGCGAAAGCCTGCTGGAAAGCGAGTTGTTCGGCCACGAAAAGGGCTCTTTCACCGGTGCCATCAATCGGAAGATCGGGAAGTTCGAACAGGCACATCAGGGAACACTGTTTCTGGACGAAGTCGGCGAAATGAGCCCCGGGATTCAGGCCAAGTTTCTGAGGGTTCTCGAAGGCCATCCGTTCGAACGCGTCGGCGGCGGTGCGGAAGTGAAGGTGGACGTCCGCGTCGTGGCGGCGACAAATCGCGACTTGGAACGCTCGGTCGAAGCAGGCACCTTCCGCAAGGATCTGTATTTCAGATTGCAGGTCATGGAACTGGTCGTGGAACCGTTGCGGGATCGCCGCTCCGACATCGCGATTCTGGCGAATCACTTCGTGGAGCGATTTGCGAAAAAGAGTGGTCGCCCCGTCCATTCGCTTTCGTCGGCGGCCGTCACGGCACTGGTCAACTACCCTTGGCCGGGCAACGTCCGCGAACTCCAGAACACGATTGAACGCGCTGTCATCCTCTGCTCGGGCGAAACCCTGGGACCATCGGACATTCAACTGTCCGCGTTGGGCACGGGGGATCTGCGGATGACCGACGACAAGTCCCGTTCATCCTTCCGGCCGGTTTCGGTGGACACCATCGAGCAGGAGCACATCTTGGCGACGCTCGAATGGACCAAATGGAACAAGTCGCAGGCGGCCCACATCCTTGGGATTGAACGCTCGACCCTGGACCGCAAGCTGAAGAAGTACGAAGTCGAACGGCCCCGACACTGATTTCGACATTTTCGAAACCGGTGTTCTGAATCCCCGGCATGCTGCCGAACCCCGAATCGGGTTCGCAGTTTGTCGGGGATCGCCGTTTGTGGATCGTGGACTTGCCACTTCGAAGGGCGGCCGGGAGAGCCGTTGAAGCACCGTGGGATGCATCGCAGCTACGTGAGTGAAAACCTGTCGAATCCGTGCTCCCTGAGCCGCAGCGTCACCAGGTCGCGGCGCTCGGCATCGCGCAGTCCATGGAAGACGCCAAACAACACGCAGCCCATCACAATACTGGTGACCGACACCACACTCATCGGCAGACCGAACGGCTTGAGGTCCGCAAACAGTTCTTCGAGGCTGCAGTATTCGCCAAACTTCGTGCCGTCGTAAAGCAATTCCACTCCGCAGAAATCACTGCTCCATTCGTAATCGAAGGGACCATATTTCCTGCGGCGATGAATCACCCAGAAGCGGCTGCCGTCCATTTCAACACGATGACTGTCTGTCACTATCCCGTCCCCCGCGCGCGACGCAAATCGGCGATACCAAGGCCGCGCGGCGGGGATCATATTGTTTGCGGGCGATTCAGCAAGACGGGAAATCGCGACAAAACTGAGACGGTCCACACCGAGTGATTCAAGTTTTCCGGTCCTGCAATCCGACACAAACTCCGTTCGAAGTTCTCGTGAAGTTCGAGACATTCTGAAGAATCCGGGAGCCGGGTTTTCCGATCTTCGTTCAGAATTCGAGTTCTGCTCAAAGCGGGCGCTTGACAAGTTTTCGCGTCTCGACTATCCAGTTCACCAACCGCGGGGTGGGCTTGTCCTACTCCGCCAGTCCCCGTTGAAATGCACCTTGCTCCCGCAGTGGATTTGTTGCGGGTTGGATGCTTGCCGGAAACGATTCAATCACGTTCAGTCCCCAGTCCGAGCTTTTTTTGAGGTTAGTACCGATGACCAAAGTTGTGCTCGACGAAGAACACGCGTTGGCCTGCTGGCTTCCCACCGCACCATCGAATACCGCTGTTGCGCCATGCATGGCCGGCGAAGATGGCCCCGCGGAGGGGGATGCGTTCGGCGAAGAAGACGAATTCGAGGAAGAAGAAGTCGAAGACATCGACGATGAAGATCTGGACGACGAGTTCGACGACTTCGAAGACGAAGAAGATGAATTCGAAGACGATGATGAATTCGAAGACGATGACGACGAATTCGAAGACGATGAGGAAGAAGAAGACGATGAGGACGACGACTATTGATCCGTGAGGCCAGCGTGCCACCTACCGTGACAAGAACGGTGAGTGTGCGTTCGGCTGACTCTCGGACAGGCGGCAATCGACGCCGGCCTCCGGTCGCATTGGACCGCTGGCCGGTGTTTTGTTTTGGTGACGCGGCGGGCGGCCGCTGACTGTCGCGGACTTCAAGAGACCGGCACTCGGCATCAGCGACAACGGAGCTAATCGGGGAGTCGTATCGTGCAAGGGCTGGTCGAACAAATTCACAGTGCGGTGTCGTTCATCCGGCAGGTGTGGCGGGGACAGCCCGACGTTGGGATGATCCTGGGGACGGGACTGGGTGGGCTGACGGAACAGATTGAGATCCAGGCCACGCTCCCCTACGGCGACATCCCTCATTTCCCGATCTCGACCGCGCCCGGTCATGCCGGTCGGCTGGTGTGTGGCCTGCTGCGTGGCATCCCCATCGTCGCGATGGAAGGTCGCTTCCATTACTACGAGGGCTACTCGCTGCAACAGGTCACGTTTCCCGTGCGCGTGATGAAGGCTTTGGGGGCGGGCACGCTGCTCGTGACGAACGCGGCGGGGGGGATCAATCCCCAACTCGATCTGGCCGATGTGGTGGTGATTGAAGACCACATCAATCTGCTGCCCGACAATCCGCTTCGCGGCGTGAACGACGACAGCCTCGGACCGCGCTGGCCCGATCTGTGCGAGCCGTATACGAAGCGCCTCATCGCACTCGCCCGATCCTCGGCCGTGGAACTTGGCATTCATCTTCCCAAGGGGGTCTTCGTCGCGGTTCCCGGTCCGAATCTCGAAACGCGGGCCGAATACCGGATGCTCAAGCTTCTTGGCGCGGACGTGGTGGGGAT
>JAYTIB010000879.1:0-20311 GCA_043732205.1 Schlesneria sp.
GCGGCGCGGGCCGACTACGAAGCCGCCCAGCAGAAACACCGTGAGAAGCTCGACACCACGCAGGCCAAAGTCTTGGCCATCGAGAAGGAATTCCGCGACCGGCTGTCGAAGCAGGATCAGGATCCAAATGCGGATCAACCGGACATGGATGACTTGGAATACCGCTTCTACCGCGACTCGTGGCAGAAGCTGCCCAACTTCGACGCCCTCAAGCCCGAGACCGTCGCGAAACTCGAACAACCGTATTTTGACATCTCGCCCGCCACGCGCGAGTTCTCGTTCGGGTTCGTCTTCGTGGGGACTCTGAAAGTTCCCGCGAACGGCGAGTACACGTTCATCGTCGATTCCGATGACGGCTCGCGCCTGACCGTGGATGGCAAGCAGATCATCCTCCTCGACGGGATTCACGGCACCGGCAATCCGCAAGTGGCGAAGATCACGCTGAAGCAGGGGCGCGTTCCCATTCGAGTCGACTACTTCCAAGGGCCCACCGGCGCGAAGGAGCTGATCGTCAAGTGGTCCGGACCGGGGTTCGAACAGCGGTATCTGTCGGCCATGATCGAGGACGGGGTCAAGCTGCCCGATCGGCGCGGCAAGCGCCGGGACTTCGTCGCGCTGATGAAGTCGCAGGGACCGACAGTCCTGGGTGCCGGGCGTCACAAGGAGTACACGAATCTCGCCAATGAACTCGAAGAGTTGAAGCGGTTCAAGCCGTCCGTCAGCTTCGCGCTGTGTGTGACCGAAACGGGGCCCAACCCCGCCGATACGTTTCTGATGAAACGGGGCAATCCGCAGTCACCGGGCGACAAGGTCGTGCCAGCGTACTTGTCTCCATTGGGGGGCGGCAAGGCGGTGATCCCCGCACCGGCGGCGGGGGCGACGTCGTCGGGTCGAAGGCTGGCGCTGGCCAACTGGATCGTTTCGCCCGACAACCGCCTGACCGCGCGCGTGATGGTCAACCGAATCTGGCAGCATCACTTCGGCCGCGGAATCGTGCGGTCTCCCAACAACTTTGGCTTTCTCGGCGACGCCCCCACGCATCCCGAACTGCTCGACTGGCTGTCCGCCGCGTTTGTGAAAGGCGAATGGCGCATGAAGCCGCTGCACAAGCTGATCGTGATGTCCAGCACGTACCGGATGTCATCACAGCCGAACGCGGCGGCTCATCAAAAGGATCCGCTGAACAATCTGTTCTGGCGGTATGACATCCGGCGTCTGAGTGCCGAAGAGGTCCGTGATTCGGTGCTGGCGGTCGATGGCCGGTTGAATCCCGCGATGTACGGGCCGGGGATCTATCCCGAGATCTCGGACGAGGTGAAAGCCGGTCAATCCGTTCCGGGCGCGGGCTGGGGGAAATCATCGCCCGAGGAACAGTCGCGGCGCAGCATCTACGTCCATGTGAAACGATCACTGGTCCTGCCGATCCTGTCAGACTTCGACTTCGCCGATACCGACAGCAGTTGCGCGGCCCGCTTCGTGACGACCCAACCGACGCAAGCGCTGGCAATGCTCAACGGCCGGTTCCTCAACGATCAAGCCGCCGAATTCGCCAAGCGCCTGCGGAAAGAAGCCGGCGACGACGTCAAGCGCCAGGTCGCACTCGGACTACGCTTGGCCCTGTGTCGCGATCCGGACCAGGCACTGATCGAGCGGGGTCTGAAACTGATCGACGTCCTGCAACAGAAACACGGCAAGTCGGCCGATCAAGCCCTGGACCAGTACTGCCTGATGGTGCTCAATCTGAACGAATTCATGTATCTGGACTGAACTGATTCATTGAGCTGAGCTGACAAGGGCGTTTCGAAGGAGGAACGCGGCATGCCCATTCATGACTGGCAACGAGTGATCGCGGGAGTATTCCATGACTTCCATCAAGCATGGATTACCGAGATCAACTACGCGCTGAATGGCGGCGTGCTGCCGACAAGTTACTACGCCATGGCCGAGCAGGGGGCGGTTGGTCCGCACCCCGATGTCCTCACACTGGAAGAAGTCCCTGAATTTGAACCCGCAGATGACGAACCGTTCGGATTCTCGGGTGGAACAACGGCCATGATGACTGCGATCGCCGAGCATCCGCCGCAACTCCGATACACGCTGGAGGCCGAAGAGGCGATCTACGCCGCGAAGGCGGATCGGATCGCGGTGTGTCATGCGTCGGGTGATCGCGTCGTGGCATTCTTGGAGATCATTTCGCCGGGCAACAAGCACTCGGAACCGGCCGTCAAACAACTGATCGACAAACTGTCCCGAGCCTTGGCGCGGGGATGTCATCTGCTGCTGATCGACCTCTTCCCACCGGGACGGCACGATCCGCAGGGACTGCACGCCGAACTCTGGGGCAAACCCGATCCGCTGCTGACCCCCGAGGAACCGCTCTGGCTGGCGGCCTACCGCGCAGCCGCATCGCCGGTCGCGTATCTCGAACCGACGGCCGTGAGTCAGGCTCTGGTTGACATGCCCATGTTTCTGACAGACGAACACTACATCAACGTGCCACTCGAACAGACTTACCAAGCCGCTTGGAAAGGCGTCCCGGATCGGTGGAAGAGAGTGCTGGAACCGCCGCCGTTGCCAGTGGTCACCGAGACCAGAGAAGTGAGGGAGCCATGAGCATCACAGTCGCCGCTCGTTACGACGGCCACTCGCTTGTTCCCGAAACACCGCTCGATTTGCGAGTCGGTCAGCGAGTCACCGTGGAGGTGGAAGTGGTGTCCGAGAATGACGACGCCACCGGGCGGCTTTGGCGTGAGCTCCAACTCGACCCGGAGTTGAGACACCAGATCGTCTACTCGGGAGGACTGCTCAACGTGCGAGATTCGAGAATCACCGTGAGGCTGATCCTCGAACTTGCCGGGGCCGGCTTGCAACCAGTCGCGATTCACGAACGGCTTCCGACCGCGAACCTGCCCACGATCGAGCGTTTGGTGGCCCTGACTGGATGTCCGTCGGAAGCCCTGCGCAACTATCTCCAATCCCAACGCGCTGACGATGCGGTCTGGTTCGATGAGGCCCATCGCGGACCTGCGTTGGAGGAGTTGCGAGCCCGGGCCAGTCTGATCGCCAATGCGAATCGGCAAGTTCCGTTGATCCCCGATGCTTGATGGATTGAAAGCCATGCGATGCTGCGTTTGCTCCTGGATGAAAACATGCGGGCCAAGTCACTCTGGAGTGCCATCCGGACTGCCGTGGAGGTGTCACCATTCGACATCGTTCGCGTCGGTGATGATGCTGGTCCGCCGCTCGGAATTGACGACGCTCATTTGCTCGATTGGGCCGCGGCGGAACAACGCATCCTCGTCTCCTGCGACAAACGGACCCTGCCTTCTCACTTGCACAACTTGTTGGCCTCAGGCAGGCGTTCTCCGGGGGTCGTGTTCATGACCAAACAACTCGTACTTTCTGAGATGGCCGAGTATCTTCAACTCATCGCCACAACTACTTCGGCTGCCGAATGGGCCGATACATACCGATTCATTCCCTGAACAAGAAGGAAAAACATCATGACTCAAGCCAACTTCTGCGGCCGTACACGGCGAGAATTTCTCTGGCAGACCGGCGGCGGATTCGCCGGGACCGCGTTGACGGCGCTGCTGGAGCGCGACGGATTCTTTTCGTCGACGGCCCGCGCCGCCGACGAAGCGGCGCATCAAAATCCGCTGGCTCCGAAGGCGCCGCACTTCGCCCCGAAGGCGAAGAGTGTCATCTTCCTGTTCATGTACGGTGGCCCAAGCCACATGGACACCTTTGACTACAAGCCGGCCATGAAGGGTCGCGACAATCAGACGGTCGAAGTCAAAACGTTCGGCCGCGGCGGTCACAAGAACACGGGACGGATCGTCGAGCCCCGCTGGGACTTCAAGCAGTACGGTGAATGCGGCAAGTGGGTCAGCGACCTGTTCCCGCATCTGGCGACATGCGTTGACGACATCGCGTTCCTGCATTCGATGACCGCCGATTCACCGATCCACGGTTCGGCGATGCTGATGATGAACTCGGGCAAGATCCTGTCCGGCAGCCCGTGTCTCGGTTCGTGGACCAATTACGGACTGGGGAGCGTCAACGAAAACCTGCCCGGCTTCGTGGTGATGCTCGATCCGACCGGCGGTCCGATCAGCGGTGCGAAGAACTGGTCGAGCGGCTACATGCCGGCCACGTACCAGGGGACGATCTTTCGTTCAAAGGGGGCTCCGATCATCGATCTGAACACGCCCGACGGAACGACGCGGGCGATGCAGCGCGAGTTGCTCGATGCCCTGCGCGACGCGAACACCGAGCATCTCGCCGCCCGGTCCGACAATACCGACCTGGCAGCGCGCATCAACAGCTATGAGCTCGCCTTCAAGATGCAGCAACATGCCCCCGAAGCGGTCGATCTGTCGACGGAGACCGACGCCACTCAAAAGCTGTACGGCCTCGACAATCCCCGCACGCTCGACTTCGGCAAGCGCTGTCTGCTGGCCCGCCGTCTGGTCGAGCGGGGCGTGCGGTTCATCCAGTTGTACTCGGGCGGCAACCACAACGACGCCAACTGGGACGCCCACGGCGACCTCGAGAAGAACCACAATTACCACGCGGGCAACACCGACCAGCCGATCGCCGCGTTGCTGAAGGATCTGAAACAGCGCGACCTGCTCAAGGACACGCTGGTCGTGTGGGGCGGTGAGTTCGGCCGGCAGCCGACGGCGGAATACGCCGCCGGGACGGGCCGCGATCACAACGCCTACGGCTTCACGATGTGGATGGCCGGCGGCGGGATCAAGGGGGGCATGAGTGTCGGAACCACGGACGAACTCGGTGCCGCCGCGGTCGATTCGCCGTTCCACGTCAAATACCTGCACGCGACGATCCTGCACCAGATGGGCCTCGACCCGAACAAGCTCGCGTACTTCCACGGCGGCCTGGATCAAAAGCTGGTCGGTGTGGAACACGTCGAGCCGATCCGCGCGATCATCTGATGGAGGATGTGGTGAACGACCAACCTGACAGCGCTGCACCAGAATTGCTTTGTTCCAAGTGCCGCCGAACGCGTATGATCGACCACAACGGCAGGCGTTGGTGCCCAAGCTGTGGGGTTTTGTTCCTGCCACCAAAATGCGATACGGAAGGCTCCAACCTACAGCCAGAAGGCGTCTTTGCTGGTGATATGGGCACGGCGATGTGGAACCCAGGCAAGGTGAAAGATTATCGAAAGGCGCTCGAAGCAGTACAACGAGTCGGACTCACCACGACTATCTACAACAAGTTGAATGAAGTCTCTTCGCACACTATGGACAATGATCTTCGCGAGTTGATCGAGTGCGTCCTCTTCAGACTACGGAGCATCGACGCTCGTACCATTCACCAACCATTGTTAGCGTTTCTCGAGCCGAGTGTAGATGTTGCGGCTCTCATTGAGTATTGCCGCCGCCGGATTCCATAGGATCGAGGTGTTTTTGCAGAGCATCGTGCTTTGTCTGATTCATTTCTGTCGTCATCAACTCGCCACTTCCAATTCAGTCAGCGTGCCCGCGCTGGAGCCGAACTTGTCGGTCTCGATTCCCAACCGTTGCAGATGTACGCGCCGCCGACATTCGCGCCCACGCCGTTGGCGTTGGGGCTAAACGTGGGAACCCGTCATTCGTGGCCGCGTGAGGTAATGGTGCCCAGTCGCCAGACTGCCGTGGCGGTTGGAATTCTGCCCGCGGCTGATAGGCTGTACCGGTCCGACGCGACGACATCCTGAACGTTCCACCTGAAGGAGCCACAATGACTGACACTGCTGGATCGCTCGACCGACGTCAGTTTCTGCAAACGACCACACTGGCCGCCGCAGGTGAAGCACAAGTACGGCGTGCTGGTCATCCACGGTGACGAGGACTCGCTCGTGAAGGTCGACGAGGGCCGCAAGGCGCGCGACGCCTATCAGGAATGGGGATTCCCGGTCGAATACATCGAGGTTTCCAACCAGAACCACCTGTGGGCCCACAAGGCCGACGTGAACACCAAAATCGGGAAGTTCCTGATGGCGCATCCGCTCGACGCGGAGTAGTCGCCGCTGATGAATCACGGATGACAATTCGAGCCGGCCCGAGTGCGGGTGGGTTGGGAACTCCGACGATTTGTGTTCTGATCGTGCCGACTCGTCCGTCGATCACCGTGATTCAAAGGATCTCCCGTGCAACTCGGATTTGTGACGGCCATTCTTCCAGAACTGACGCTGGCCGAAGTCGCTCAATTTGCGAAGTCCGTCGGTTACTCGTGTCTCGAAGTCATGTGCTGGCCGGTCAGCAAGGCGGAACGCCGCTACGCCGGTGTCACGCATGTCGACGTGACCGACTTCACTCCCGCTCGGGCCGACGACGTGCGCGCGACGATGGCCGCCTCCGGCGTCACGATCAGTTCGCTGGGGTATTACCCGAATCCCCTCGCGCCGGACCTGGCGGAAGCGCAGCGGTACACGGATCACATTCGCAACGTGATCCGCACGTCGTCGCTGCTGGGGCTCGGCCGGATGACGACGTTCATCGGCCGCGACTGGACCAAATCGGTCGATGACAACTGGCCCCGCTTCTGCGAAACGTGGAAGCCGCTCGTTCAGTTTGCCGAAGACCACGGCGTGCGGATCGGCATCGAGAACTGTCCGATGCTGTTCACCAAGGATGAGTGGCCGGGCGGCAAGAACCTCGCGACGTCCCCCGCGATCTGGCGGCGGATGTTCGACGAGATCCCCAGTCTGAACCTAGGACTGAACTACGATCCGTCGCACATGATCTGGCAGCAGATGGACTACCTGCAGCCGATCCGCGACTTCGCCAGCCGGCTCGTTCACATCCACGCCAAGGACGTGCGGCTGGACCGGCCGAAACTGAACGAGGTTGGGATCATGGGGCATCCAAACCTGTACCACACCCCGAAGCTGCCGGGATTGGGCGACGTGAACTGGGGCCAGTTCTTCAGCGTCCTGACCGACGTTGGTTATCGAGGCCCGGTCTGCGTGGAGGTGGAAGACCGCGCGTACGAGGGATCGCTCGACCTGCGCAAGGAATCGCTCCGGCAGAGTGCGGCGTATTTGAAGCAGTACGTGGTGGGGTCAGCGTTGTGATTTTCGATTTTCGATTTTCGATTTGTTGCCAGCGACAGACAGGATTGATGATGAGTTTTACTTACGAGCAAATGTCCAAGATGATCGATCACTCGCTGCTGAATCCCACGCTGACCGTGGCCGATCTGGAAGCGGGGTGCCGGCTGGCGGTCGCCTACAACGTGGCCAGTGTCTGCATCCTGCCGTACTACCTCCGCCGGTGCGCCGAACTGTTGCGGGGATCGACAGTCAAGCCGAGCACGACGATCGGCTTCCCGCACGGCGGCCACACAACAGCCGTCAAGCTGGCCGAAGCGAAGCAGGCTCTGGCCGATGGCTGCGAAGAGCTGGACATGGTCGTCAACATCAGCCAGGTCTTGAGCGGCCAATGGGACTACGTGCGGGAAGACATTCGCAGTGTGATCGACGTCGCACACGCCTGCGGCCGCAAGGTCAAGGTGATCTTCGAGAACTGCTATCTGAAGGACGAGCACAAGATCCGCCTGTGCGAGATTTGCGGAGACCTGAAAGCCGACTGGGTCAAGACGTCGACCGGCTACGGGACCGGCGGTGCGACGCACGACGACCTGAAGCTGATGCGCAAGCACTCGCCCGAGTTCGTGCAGGTCAAAGCCGCCGGCGGCGTGCGCGACTTGGACGGACTGCTCGCCGTGCGGGAACTGGGAGTGAGCCGCTGCGGAGCCAGCCGCACCGCCGACATGCTCGACGAATGCCGCCGCCGCCTGGGATTGCCGGTGATCGACGTTCCGAAGGTTGCCGCGGCCGGGTACTGACTACTGTAGTCCCGTCGCTCCGCCGACGGGACGTCTTCTCTGTCGACGGGGTGTGCGCTCTGTCGACGGGGTGGACCGCGCGTCCCGTCGGCGGAGCGACGGGACTACAGTTCAGAATCGCAGCCCCGCGCGAATCATGCCGACGTTGCTGATGTCGAAGTCGGGAGTCGGTCCGGCGAATTTCGCACGGCGGTTGAACACGCCACCCGCTTCGATGAAGGCCGAGTGCCGGCCCGAGTCCCAGCGCAGGCCGATCGAGACCCGGTCGTCGGTGAGCTGGATTCGGTCGGCGACCATCGTCGGATTCCCGATGTTGGCCTGCCACGCGTCGGCCGTGTATTCCGCGGAACCGTACAGCCAAAAGTCGGTCTGGCCGCGGCGACCGAGAAAGTAGCTGATCCGCGTCTTGGGATAGAGCAGCCGCAGTTCCCACCGCGTGTCCGGAGTCCAGATCGCCCCGACGTGCGGGACGACCAGCAGGTTGACGCGATCCCAAAACGCGACGCCGGCGACCAGGCTCCAATTCGGTGACGCGAGATAACTGACGATCGCGCGCCCGTCGATGTTGATGGCATAGTGGTTCAGCTTGGCATCGTAGCCGTCGACGATTTGCGGATGGAATCCGATCTGGGCGCTCCACGGTCCGTTGTTGAAGAAGCCGAGTTCCATATCGACCGAGATCTGGTCGACCTGTCCCGGCAACGCGACTCCGCCCGGCCCTTGCCAATAGCGCGCATTGAAGTAGCCCGTCCCGTTGAACACGACACCGGGGGCAATGATCTCCGAGAGCCGCAGATTGGAATTCCATTCGGTGATCTGCATTTCACCCGTGGTCCCGCCGGAGACGGATGAGAACGGCAGGATGGCGGCGTCGTGATAAAGGGTCCACCCGAGTCGCCAGGGTTGATAGCCATTCGTTCCGTAGCTCGCCTGCCAGCCGAAGGGATCGTAGTAACCCGGCAAGACTCGCACGGTCGTCTTGGTGAACGGGTTAAAGGTGTCGGCCAGTTCGTAGGCCAGATGCCGATGAAACCCCCGTGGCTCGGGCGAGGCGGGGACGAACTCCGGCTGCTCCATTTCAAACGACTGGGAACGGACAGTCAGAGGTGTACTCGAAGCCGTCGTGCGGTCATCGCGCCAAGGCGGACGGCAGTTCGCGACCGTTGGCGGGGAAACGGACAGCAACGTCTGTCCAAGGACTTCCACGGCGTGTCGTTGGTCACCGACAGGCGGGTCGGACTTCGGGTCGGCACCACAGAGGGCAAGCGAGAAAAGCAGAGAAATCAAAGGCATAGTCCACGGGTTCTAATGCAATCCCGCGCGTCTGCCGAGACGAAACCGCCGTGATCCGGTCCAGGAAACAATGATGCCTTGAATCGAGTCGCCGATCAGCAGAATCTGCCGACCTGAAAAGCGAGCGGCAGGAGTTGGTTTGCCAAGTTGGAGGATGGGCACTCTTGCCCGTCCGGCTGTTTGCAATCAATCAGGACGGGCAAGAGTGCCCATCCTCCAACTACTGGACCGCCACGGTCGGCTCTGCGGGGATTGTGTGCAGTTCGATCGGCGGGGGCGATGAATTCAGGCTTGGTGCCAGCCCCGCCTCGCTGGGGAGCGATGCCAGGGAACCATTGATGAACGAGTGGTGCCAAAGCTGTGTCGACACCACGCCGACCAGGCACATCTCGATGGAGGTTCGCAGCAGTGAACCGCGCCGCAGTTTGCGGACGTCGGTCCGCCAGCGCGTCACGTTTTGCGGATCGAAGTAGCCGGAGCGGCGCAGCGAGTCTTCGCTGAGCAACTCTTCGACGTACGTCGGCGCGGTTCCCCCCTTGTCGGCCGGGGGACAGAGGGATTCCCACGGGGTCAGGAACATCGCCTTGCGGCGGCGGGACATGGTCTTGGGGAGCCACTTGTCGGCGACCGCCCGCAACAGAAACTTGTCACGCAAGCCGCGCAACTTCCATCGCGGATGCAGCCGCGCGACGAAGTCGAACAGATCCTCGTCCAAGAACGGATGCCGCATCTCGACCGAGGCGTTCATACAGGCGCGGTCCCCCTTGGAACTGAGCAGCATGCCCGACAACAGCGTCCGCGATGTCAGGTACAGGCCCTGATTCAGCGGTGCCCAGCAGCGCATCCGGTCACTGTTGAGGCCCATCTCGGCGAACGACGAATGGCCGGTGACGTTCTCCCGCATCTGCGGACTGTAGAAGTCGAACCGCGGCGTGAAGACCCGGCCAAACGCATCGAACGCGGCGTTGTAGCGCCCGCCCATCGAACGCATGTGGCCTTCGATGTCGCTCCAGGGATAGTCGGGGGTTGCGAAGCGCGTGTACATGCGACGCATGCGGTTGGCGAGACCGGGGACGATGTTGAGTTTGTTGATCATCGAGTTGGTCTTGAACCAGACGTAGCCCGCCAGCATTTCGTCCGCCCCCTGTCCCGTCAGAGCGACCTTGTAGCCGTGCTCCTGGATCAGTTGCGACAGCCGCAACACGGCGGCCGACGCCGTGTCGATCACCGGAGCTTCGGCCGCATGAATCAGCGCGGGGTACAGTTCCAAGATGTCCGCGTTGGAACAGCGGTGGACGACGGACTCGCAACCCATGTGCCCGGCCGACTCGGCCACGTCGCTGGTCTCGTTCAGCCGCGGATCGTCGACCGAGATGGTGAACGTCTTGATCGGACGCCCGAGCACATGATTGGCCATCGCCACGACGATTGTGGAATCGACGCCGCCGCTCAGACAGCCGACCACCGGCACGTCGGCCCGCAATCTCCGATCGACCGACTGCAACATCAACCGCTCGAATTCGTCGATCACCGCCTCATCGCTGAGGCTGGTGTCTTCGTGTCCCCAATCGGGATAGTCGATTTCCCAATAGACGCGGTCCGCGACCTGCGCCGTGCCGTCGGCCGGGTCGCGCTGGATCGACAGATAGTGTCCCGGCAGCAGTGTCTGCACCCCTTCAAAGCAGGTGGCCGGACCCGGCACCGCCATGCAGGTGAAGATCTGTTCGACACCGCGCCAGTCGGCGGACGCGCGGATCATGCCCGACGCCAAGAGCGCCTTGATCTCGGAGGCGAACAGCAGCCAGCCGTCGCGGATCGCCCAGTACACGGGACAGATGCCAAACCGGTCGCGTCCGACCACGAGCCGCTGAGTCTTGTCGTCCCACACGGCGATGGCGAACTGTCCCCGCAGTTGATTCCACAGGTCGTCGCCGTGCTCTTCCCACAAGTGGACGACGTTTTCGAGATCCGATCGCGTGGTAAACCGGTGCCCGCGTTTCTGCAGGTCGGCGCGCTGATGTTCGTAGTCGAACAACTCGCCGTTGCCGACGGTGATGACCGACTCATCCTCGTTCATCAACGGCTGGCGACCGTCTTCGAGTCCGATGATGCTCAGCCGGCGATGCCCCATTCCCAAGCCCGGCCGCACCAGGAGACCGCTTGCATCCGGCCCGCGATGGATCAGTGTGTTGGACATCGAACGCAGGATGTCTTTCGAAACCGGACGATGGCCCGTCAGATCGATCAGACCAGCGATTCCACACACTTCGGAAACTCCTGCAGACAATTCACGGGGACGGAACGATCACTCGACAACGGGCACTGACAACCTGGTCGCCTCAACTTCGATCAACCATGACGTGTTGCGGCGGTCCGTTGAAAATGATTGACCAGTAGGACGGATTTCCAATCCGTCCGGTGCCGGCGGACGGATTGGAAATCCGTCCCACGTCATTTCAACGGGTGAACCAATCGGGCTGCGTGCCGTCCGTAGCGTCCCGCGTGGTTTGATCTGGCGGGGCTCTTGCAGGCAATGATCGCGGAGCACCATGTCACCGAATCATCGCGGTATCAGTCTACCGCGTGGCGGACTGACGGCAACGGAGCGCAGCAGTTTGGATGGGGCGAGGCTGCGTGACAGACGGATGGGGTGAGGTGGGGCGATTGGCCTCTTGCCGAAGCCCCGTAGTTGATGCGACCGTTGCGATCCCGGTTAGGATCGTCACATCATTTACTGTCGTCTTTCGCTCCGCGAAAGAACGTCCTTTCGCGGAGCGAAAGGCGACATTGCGACAGTTATTCCTGCGCCGATCCTTAGCGGCTGCCAACCATGTCGCGCGTCTCTTCCCAGTCTTCCATGGTCATCACGACCTCGCGCGCCTGGCTGCCGTTGTAGGTGCCGACGATGCCGTCCTCGGCCATCCAATCGATCAGGCGTGCGCCGCGTCCGTAGCCGACTCCGAGGGCGCGCTGCAACAGCGAGACACTGCCGCGTCCCTCGCGGATCACGATCTCGACCGCCTGATCGTAGAGGTCGTCCCGTTCGCGCTGCTCGCCGGAACCCTTGCCCTTGGCCGAGCCCGATGACACGTTGAGCTGCATCAGTTCCGTGTCGTATTCCGGTTGCTGGTCGGCGAAGAACTCGATCACCCGGTTCACTTCGTCGTCGCTGACATAGGTTCCCTGCGCACGACGCAGCGTGCTGGTCCCCGGCGCCATGTACAGCAGGTCGCCGTTCCCCAGCAGCTTGTCCGCGCCCATTTCGTCGAGCACCACGCGGCTGTCCATGCGGCTGGCCACCTGGAACGAAATGCGCGCCGGCAGATTCGACTTGATCAGTCCCGTGATGACATCGACGGTCGGCTTCTGCGTCGCCAACACCAGGTGAATCCCGACCGCGCGCGACTTCTGCGCCAACCGGATGATGTGCGCTTCGACGTCCTTGCCCGACGTCATCATCATGTCGGCCATTTCGTCGGCGATGATCACGATGTAGGGCATCGTTTCGGGGATCAGGTCGGCCTCCTCCGAGTCCGGATCGATGTCCAGTTTCCGCAGCACCTTCGCCTTGCCGAACTGGTTGTAGCTGTCGAGGTGCCGCACGCCGACGCGCGCCAGCAGGTCGTAACGCTCCTCCATCTTGTCCACGGCCCAGCCCAAGACCGCCTCGGCCTTTTTCATGTCGGTGATCACCGGATGCATCAGGTGCGGGATGCGGCTGTAGGGGGACAGCTCGACCATCTTCGGGTCGATCATCAGCATCTTGACCTGCTCGGGGCTGCGGCTGAGCAGCATCGACAGGATCAGCGTGTTCAGGCAGACGCTCTTGCCGGTGCCGGTCCGCCCGGCGATCAGCAGGTGCGGCATCTTGCACAGGTCGACGACCACCGGCTTCCCGCTGACATCCTTGCCCAGAAACAGGGGAATCCCCTTGGAGTCGAATTCAGACTGACAGGTCTGCAACAACTCTTTCAACCGGACCATCACGCGGACATCGTTGGGGACTTCAACCCCGACGGTGTTCTTGCCCGGAATCGGCGCCACCACGCGGACCGACGCCACGCGCAGCGCGATCGCCAGGTCGTCGGCCAGCGCCGTGATCTTCGACAGCCGCAATCCCTTTTCCAGTTCCAGTTCGAATTGAGTGATCACCGGTCCGGTGTCGATCTCAACGACCTTCACGTTCAGGCCGAAGTCTTCGAAGGCCCGTTCGAGCGTCGCGGCGGCGATCTGCGCCTTGGCGGCCAGCACGTCATACGGAAACGCCTCGGCATCTTCGAGCAGCGTACAGTCGGGAAGCCGGAACGGGGGCCGGTCGGCGGCCGGTGGCTCGGGCTTCACCTCTGTGACCGCCACGGACCGCATTCCCATTGGCGGGTTGACACGGATCGGCGCCCGATTGGACGCCAGCGTGAAGGTCGTGCAATCGTCCACCGGTGCGCTCACGGCGGGCTTCGCGGACACAGCCACCGCCGGCGCGGCTGGCGCGAACTTGGCCTCGGGCACCGACGGCAGCGGAATGTCGACCAGCGACGAATACCATTCGTTGGACGGAACGGGAGCGGTTGAAACCAGCCGGGAAACGCCAACAACCGGCTCGAAGGCCGGTTCAGCGGACGATGATTCGCGGGTCTCGACCGGCGGTGCCGGAATCTCTTTCGGGCGGCGGCCGAACGCCAGCCGGCTCCAGATGGTGACCGGTAGCAGGGTGAGGCTCAGTGCCGTGCGCGCCAGATGCTGCTCACCCGTCAGCAGCAATCCCGCCACGAACATCGACGTCAGCAACAGCAGGCCGCCGATCCGGGAAACGTGCCCATCCAGCAGGATCGAGCCCCACGCCCCCACATACCCGCCGCTCCCCGCCAGTGATCCCTTCACTGCCACCGGCAGACACCACTGCGCCGCGATGCAGACAGATGTCAGCATGACGACCGCGCCGAGCAACTTCATCAATGGATCGCCGGCTGCGTCGCGGGCAAACAGCCGAATGTCGGCGACAACCAGGGCTGCCAGCAGAAAGTACGCACCAACTCCAAACGACATGAGCAGTGCCTGGGCCACCGTCGCGCCGTGGAGACCACCCAGGTTCTGTGGCGCTGTCCGCGCGGGATAGACGCCCATCGACGGAGGATCGGCCGCGTCATGGCTCACCAGGCTTAAACCGACGAACACCGCCACCGCGAGAATCGCGAGCGCGAGCAAATCGGTTTTCAGGCGGGTGTAGTCGAACATGACCCTCTCTCGGCGCGAAACGCGAACAGTTCGAAATGGGAGTCCCGTTTCGATCTTCCGCGCAGGGAGACAAACCGGAGAACGTGCGGGGTTTCCCAGTCGGACCGCGATGGCCCGTCTGGACACGGGGGAAACCTAGCACCGGTTTTGCCGGGAGGTTGAAGAAAGTCCCCACGGAACGTGGCGAATCGGCAACGTCGTGGTACGGTTATGCGAGAGGGAGGGATTAGACGGGTGGCTGGGCGACGAATCGAGCGAATGGCGGACTGAATTAGAGAACCCGGCGAATCCGCCCCGGATCTCATCACGATGCCGGGCTGACCTGCAAGCGCCGGCACAACCGCTGCGTCCGTTGCACCCCTACGGCACCGGTGGACCCAAATGGCCGCCGGTCCTGCAAGCGGAGTCGCCCGAGATTTCGATGCAAACCGGCTCGAAAGAAACAGAGCACGGTCGGGATTCTGTGAGAATCAGCCGTAGCACGGACGCCTCGTCCGTGCGTCCAAATCCAGGTCATCGCACGAAAGGGACGCACGGACGAGGCGTCCGTGCTACGGCAGTTATTGATGCGCCGGCCTTTGGGTCCAAGCCCCTTCTTCACAGCGATGCTGGAGTGACTTGCGTCCCGCGGGTGGAAACTAGAAGTCACTGACGACTTCACCTTTGGCGCGCGTCGCGAGACTGATCATCGTCTGGGCGTCCGTGTTGTAGCTCATGAACCGCACCCTTCCATCGAGCATCAGGAAGTGGGCTCCCCCGGTGTGCTTGCTCCAAAAGTGGTACAGGTACTGTGGGTCGCTGTCGTTCTTGAATCCATATTCGAATCCGATGTAGGCATCCAACGCCGACGATCCACACAGGCCCCACCCCCAATACAAATCCACTGGAATGCCACGTTCGCCGATGCCCAGCGTGTTGGATGTTCCGTCGGACACGTCAGCCATCCGCACCTTGGAAATGTAGGCAAACAGTCCATCGCTGGTGGTGGCGAGGTTCGAGCCAAACACACCCATGTAATCCGTCGGCATGTGCCCCGCGCCTGAAAAGTTCGGGTACAGTTTTCCCGAATTCGGATCGGTCGGACAGACGTACACCGGGATCAGAGCCTCGGTGGGCTTCGGTGCCGGAATCGCCGCTGCAGCGGAGAAACAAACACTGGGACTGTCGAAGGTGATTCGGTTGTACACGTTTGTCTGGTCGAGGTACGGCAGCAGGGAGCTTCGCCACAACCATTGTGTCACGGTCGCGCCCATGGGAAACGTGTTGGCGGTGTCATGGTAATTGTGCAGGGCCAGTCCCCACTGCTTGAGGTTGTTCTTGCACTGAGTGCGTCGCGCCGCCTCCCGAGCCTGTTGCACCGCGGGCAACAGCAGCGCGATCAACACCGCGATGATCGCGATGACAACCAGCAACTCGATGAGCGTGAATCCTCGTGTCTCTGCGCCGGCTCGCAACATTCTCGTCGGCATGATCGGGTTCCTTGTACTGGCCCAGGGAAAAGAACCAAAACATCGCTGAGTGACGATTCCGACAAAAGTCGTGGAGCACGTTCTCAACGTGCTCAAATCGCCGGGAAACAGGCACGTTGAAAACGTGCCCCACGTCCTTTCTCGCCTTTTTTGGGAACGTCTGAGTGCATTTAGCACTACGATTTACGACAAAGTCACAAGCGGCAATCATGCCTTGTGCGGGGGGCGTGGTTGGGAGATGAAGGCGCAACGCGAACCACGCGGATCAGGGCGATGATGAAGTTCTGAATTGGGAATTCGGGTTCCCGCGTACCCGTCCACACGGTCACTTAAGGCGATCGGGGAACGATTGCGGTTTGGCGGTAGCCCGCTTACTTGGGCTGCTCAGATGTGAGCTTGATCTCAAAGTGATTGGTCTTGGGACCGACTGTGTAGGACAAACCGCTGTCGGGCGATTTGGTGTACTTCTCAGGTATTGCGAGTTTGCGAGCCTTTGGCGGCTGCTGGAATGGCCCCCCCAAACTCATGGCCGGAGCCGCCGGTGTCGACCCGCCCGCAGACGACTCTTCCTCAGCAAACACTGTTACGTCAAAAGTCGCAGTGCCGGCTCCATTCCGGTCATCTGTTTGGAGCGTAAAGCCGCCATTTTTGTCTGTTCGAGCGGAGGCGACCTTGGCAAGCGATGGTTTCAGTGCCGGATTGAACATGATGCTGGCATTCGCCAACGGCTTGCCATCGAGCGTCACTGTGCCGGTCGCAGAATACAGTTTGATGTCACTTCCCCGTCCGCAGCCGATGACACAAATCACTGAGGCAAACAAACACGAAATCATCGCTGAACGATTCGACATCGAAAACCTCATAAGAGTCGGAGATGGAAAAATCGGCTACCGCAGACAGAGCCACCGGCAGCGGAAGAAGGTCGACCGACGACGCAGGTACGGACACGATGAAGCGCGGATTTGGTGCCCTGCACATCAATTCCACAGCCTGACAAAACTCGACGAAAATCAGAAGTTCGTGACGATTTCTCCACTCGCCCTGGTTCCCAATGCACCCCAGACACCATACGGACTGGGACCGCTAGACACAGGTGCGGTGGACAGGTTACCCGAATCGATGTTGTTGCTAATGAAACGGACGGCACCGTCTCCCATCAGCACATGTGCTCCGCCAACGTGGCGGCTGGTTACAGTGGCGAACTCGGCCGCGCAACCGGGGCCGTTGGGCGGCAGAATCGTGTTGACAAGCGAATAATTATAAGCGCCATAGGCCCACAGTCGACCGTTTCCAACCGAGTCTGTGCCGGTGTTGTACTTGCCGTTCGTGACGGTCGAATAGCAACTACTCGGATTCGAGGGGCTGAAACCGCCCGTGGCAAATCCTCCGAGAACGTCAGTTGCATCCCTGAACATCGCTTTTTCGGCCATCAGAATCGTATTGCTGAGGCCATCGGAGATCGACGCAAATGAGTTCGTGACTCCCCGCTCGGTGTCTTCAAACGGACCCCGACCGGGCGTGGTGTTGAAAACACCGAAATTGCCCGTGTCACCGATGTTGAAGTGGTAACTTCTGGGTGGTCCAAAATCAAAACCCGCTTGGACGAATGTCGGGGAAGGCGTGTCCGAAGCGCAAAGCAACGCTGGCAGATTGCTTTTCGGGTGCGGGAATCCGGTCCAATACACCATTCCCCCCTGGTTTGCTGCACCGGAGATTTGAGTCCACAGCGGTGCTTGATCAAAGTAGGGCAACAGAAAAACAATTCCGCTCATCCGTCCGTCATTACCAGTGGTGCCGCAGCAAGTCCCACCGGTCATCGGTGGCAAAAACCGGGTCGTTGCCTCGTAATTGTGAAGCGCCAATCCGAGCTGCTTCAAGCTGTTCTTGCACTGCGTCCGTCGTGCCGCTTCACGAGCCTGCTGCACTGCGGGCAACAACAGCGCGATCAGCACCGCGATGATCGCGATGACAACCAGCAACTCGATGAGCGTGAATCCTCGTGTCTCTGACCTTGCTCGCAACATTCTCTTTGACATGATCGGGTTCCTTGAAATTGCCCAGAAAAAAGAACCAAAAAACCAAGCGGTGGAATCACCACGGCGGCTTACGATATGTTCACGAAGCACCAACCGCAAATGTAAATTTGTTTTTTTCGGCCTTCCGCAACAGATTGCCACCTCCGTGAATTATTCTCCACGCGGTCATGAGTGAGATGTTTGACAGAGCCGCGCCCGTCAGGAAGCGGGTTCCAGAGACCGCTTCCTGACGGACGCGGCTCGAACGGTAATCAACGCAATTCGGGCCGCGCGAGGTATATCAATTCGTGCCGTGACTGGAATGACGTTCGAATGGGCTGCCGTCAGGCCCCGGTTTTGTTTAGATCGGTAATCCAGCCGGCGTGCGCTGTTGGAATCCCCGGTTTCCGTGCTTGGAACAGGGCAACAAACTGCGGAACATTGACCAGTTGCTCTGGGATTTCTCGGGGACATCGTGGTAGCCTCTGAACTCGTCATTTGCCTCTTCCCGTGTTCCATCGTCGCTTGGTCCCTTCGAAAGGAATGCCCCGTGATGCATCCGAGGAATCCGCTGCGGTCATTGTCCGATGGAATGTCTCGCCGCCATCTGCTGCAGGCGGCCGGGATTGGCGCGTTGCCGTTGGGCCTGCCGGGCATGGTGGCCGCCGGGATCGATGAGAAGCGCGGTCTTGGCAAAGGGGCGGCCGAGAAGTCGTGCATCTTCATCTTGTTGTGCGGCGGGCCCAGCCAGCTTGACACATGGGATCTCAAGCCCAACGCCCCCGACACGATTCGCGGACCGTACCAGCCGATCGCCTCGAAGGTGCCGGGCATGCAGATCTCGGAACTGCATCCGCTCATGTCCCAGAAGACCGATGACTTTTGCCTGATCCGGTCAATGACGCACGTCGGGAACATCAGCAATCATTTCGACGCCATGCACCATTGCCTGAGCGGTCAGTCGGAGGCACCGGCGGACGCCCCGTACATCGGCTCGATCCTCGCCAAGGTGCGGCCGAACGAGCGGACGATTGCTCCGTACATTTGGCTGATCAAGTGCGTCGGCGATCCGGTTTTCTGTGCTCCGAACATCGGCATCGGCGGACATCTCGGTGCGGCTTATAGCCCGCTGTTCGTCGGTTCGGCCGCGAATCACCCGGCGATGCCAAACTTCAAAGCCCCCGATGAACTGCAAGCCGCCGTGGTGGCCGAACGCATGGCGGACCGCCGCCGTCTGCTTGACGGCCTGAGCCCTTCGGAGAGCACGGCTCAGATCCATCGAGCCACCAGGGACTGGCAGGATCTGCACAATAGGGCGTTCGAATTAACGAGTGGTTCGGAAGCGCGGCTGCCATTCCAACTGGACCGCGAGTCGATCGCTGTCCGCGAGCGTTACGGCATGCATCCACTCGGACAGAACCTGTTGCTCGCGCGCCGACTCGTCGAAGCGGGAGTCGGGTTCGTCACTGTCAACGGCTGGACGGGAACGGCACCAGAAGGTGGCGGCGGTGCCCCCAGTTCCAGTTGGGACATGCACGGCGGTGAAATGGGAATGGGGAGCGCCTTCGGCAACGGTTCATACGGGATGGGCTGGTGCATGCCGAAGCTCGACCAAGCTCTGTCGGCGCTGCTCGGCGATCTCAAGGAACGGGGCCTGTTGGAGAACACACTCGTCGTCTGCATGGGTGAATTCGGCCGCACACCGAACATCAATGCACCGGGTGCCAACCCTGGCCGCCAGCACTGGCCCGCCTGCTTCTCCGCGATTCTGTCGGGCGGTGGCATCCGCGGCGGCGCGGTCTATGGCGAAACCGACAAGCACGCTTCCTACGTGAAGGACCGCCCCGTTCGCCCACAAGATCTGGGTGCCACGATCTTCCATTCCCTCGGCGTCCCGCTCAACACCCGCCTGGGCAAGGACGGCTTCACGCGCCCGCTCTCCACCGGCGAACCGCTTCTCGAGCTGTTCGGCTGAAACCGTTGTTGCTCGCGGTGAGGTTGCTTGCGGTGACGTTGGCACGCCCTGCCCCGTGTCTTGGATCCGGATTCCGCATGCAGACGCTGGCTGACCCTGGCGGCCGGTGTGCCTCACAATTCCGGGTGAAATCGAAGGAACGGGTTGTTGTCGACTCTGAAGGAGTCAGGCGAGCGGCCGATGAATGTTTGTCCCCATACAAGCACGACGCGCCAGCGAGTGTGCCTGAACACTCACTCGCTGGCGCATCGTGCTTGTATCTTGCGCAGCGTGCTTGTCTGCCGATTACTGCCGCTCGCCCAACAGCCGCCGCGACTTCGACAGACTTGGATGAACCGCGTTTCGTATTCCACCCAGAATCGCGACGCCCCCCCGGCGGCCGGCTGTGACAGTCCGCCTTGCGGCTCCTCTTCGGGGCGCATAAAACTGTTGCTGATGCAGTTCTGATTGATACAGGTTCTGGTCGCGTT
>JAYTIB010000880.1:0-2945 GCA_043732205.1 Schlesneria sp.
GCCGGATCACCCCGATCCGCCAGCGCGCTCAGCAGCGCCGCCTGCCCCGTGGGGTCGAGAGTCTTCAATTGGTCGGCAAAGAGCTGCGTTGCTGCGGCGCCTTTGGCGGATGTCCGGACCTTCTCCAGGCCCGCCGCGCGAAACTCGCGGTCTTCATCGTGAATCAGTTTGACAATCAGCTTGACGAGTTCATCGGACGGTTGATCGGCTGCCCGCAGAAGCGAGGCCGGAAGAACAGCCAACAGGCTCAACGCGATGAAACAAGGCAACATTTGGCGCATGGTGCTGCGACCTTTCACTGATGTGTGATCAAGCTGTTCGTTTGTAGGGTTCAACGTCGGTCGCACAACAACCGTCGGGGTTGGAAGACTTTATCTGGTGAGCCGGGTGCCGTGAGGCCCCGGATTCTTCGTCGAGGAAGTCCAGGGCCTCACGGCACCCGGCTCACCAGATTCTGACAGTTGTTCGTGTGTTTCAGCTACGCCGGCTTGCTCGCACAGGCCAGCAGTCCGCGCGCGGCGGCCAGTCGGACGAGGCGCGGCTGGCTCGCCTGATCGAACGATTTGTAAATCGCACTGGCCTCCGCCGGCTTGTTGCCGGCCAGCAGTGCCTCGGCACAACTGAGCAGGGCATCGACCAGCGTGAGGGGATTGCCGCTCGACGCCTGCTGGGCGGCTTGCAGCGCGGCAGCCGATTCCGCGGTACCAATCGCACCCAGGGCTAATGCCGCCGCCCGGGTGATCGCGGGATCGCCGTCCTTGAGCACGCCGCTCAACACGGTCACGGCGGCCGCATCGCGTCGTCCGCCCAGCGAACTGATGACGCCAATCTTCACCGGTCCATTCACCTTGGGGAGTGCATCCCGCAAAGCTTGACCGGCCTCGGGAGCGGGGATTCGCTCCAGGGCAAACCGGGCCATGTGCGAAATCTCTTTCTTGACGAGCAGCGCCGCCAGGCTCGGAACAGCGGCGGCGGTCCCGACCATCGCGAGCTTGCGGCAGACATATTCCTGGGCGTCGAGCGACAGTTCACCCTGAAGAGCGGCGACCAGACGGCTCTCCAGATCTTTGCCGACTTCGGGCTTCTCATGCGCAGCAATGGCGGCGTCTTCAATCGGGTTCAAGGCAGCCAGATCGCTGCCCCAGTCGAATGTCTTCAGCGCTTCAAATGCTGTGTCCAACATGGTGGAGCCTTATTGAGAATAGTAGGAGTTTGAATCAAGTTTTGTAGGTAGCCACACTCGCCAGAGTGTGGGCGCTGTGTCACATGGCCCACGCTCTCGGCGAGCGTGGCTACGGCCTGAGGCGCAGCCTCGCCTTCTGGTCAGAGTTGCCACGGTTCGCGGCGGGCGCGATCGAGGAAGCGATTGGCTTCAGGGTCGCCGGTGAACTCCTGCTTGACCGTGTCCCATTTCAACGACCGCTTCAGCAGGTAGGTGATGTTGCCGAGATGAGCCAGCACCGCCGTGTTGACGGCCGATTCGATGTCGCGGAACGGCTTCTCGCGGGTCTTCACACAATGAATGAAATCGCCGTAGATGCCGCCGTCCCCCTTGTAGCCGGGGACCGGTTTCGGCGTCAGCTTCTCGCCCGGTGTCCCTTCGATCTCCAGGTTTTGGGCCTTGGGACGATTGTGATAGATCGTCAACCCGTTGGGGTAACGGTACGCCAGGTACTTGCCGTCTTTGTCGTCGAAGTAGTTGATCGTTTCGGGTTGCAGTTCGCGAACGTCACAGGTGAAGGTGGCACCTCCAAAATGATGCGCCCCCCAGTCGGTCATGCCGCCGCCCGAGTAGTCGCTGAACGACCGCCAACTCGAACCATTGATCGAGAAGCTCCCGCTGCAGCGCTTCGCGTTGTAAGGTGCCCACGGAGCGGGGCCCAGCCACAGATCCCAGTCGATCTTCTCGCTCATCTCCTCTTGAGGCAGATTGCAGAGCTGCGGGAGCGGACCGACGTTGACGTTGATCGACTTGATCGTCCCGAATTCACCGCCCCACGCGGGATCGACGATTTTGCGATAGTCTTCGAGCACGCGCTGGCTGCCGCCGGACACGACGCGCCCGTAACGCCGCGCAGCGGAGATCATCTTCGGACCTTCCGCCAACGTGAGCGACTCGGGCTTCTGGCAATAGACATCTTTGCCGTTGCGGCACGCCTCGATCACCATGATCGCATGCCAGTGATCCGGAGTGGCGATGTGAACGGCATCGATGTCGGGTCGAGCCAGCAGTTCGCGGAAGTCGTTGTAGGTCTGGCAGTCCTTGTTCTGGTAGCGCTGGTCGATCCCGGCCTTGGACTTCTCACGCACGTCGTCGCGGACATCCGACAGAGCGACGTATTGCACATCCTTGCGTCCGAGGAACGCTCCCTGATCGCCTCGTCCCATGTTGCCGATGCCGATCCCGCCCATCACGATCCGATCGCTGGCCGGCGGTCGTTCACTGTTGCCGAGAGCGGCCGAAGTGATGATGAACGGAACACCAAACGCCGCACCCGCGGTTTTCAAAAACTCACGGCGAGTCGATTCCTTCTGAGTCAGGCTCATGGGCAAAAGACCTCCAGATCAAGGGGGACCACGGAAATGACATCCGCTTCAGTTCGCACGGCACGTGTCGCGGAAACGGCGAGAAATTCATGGGCGGTAATATGCGGCTTGCCGCCCGAAAAGCAAAGCGACAACGACTCGGTCAGCGATGCAGGGTGCAGTCGCCCATTTGGTGGTCGCTGTTCTTGTCCCCTCTCCCGCCCGTCTTCGGGGGGAGAGGGCTAGGGTGAGGGGGGATTAGCCGCGGGGGTGGTTGCTGGACTGACGATCGACCTCCCGAGGAAGTTTGTTGGCTCATCTCAACGTTTCTCGACCGCTCAGCCCACACCCTAACCCTTGTATGTTTGAGACGGGGCATCATTCTGGTGTCCGCTGATTCCGCCGTGTGGCTCTGCGGA
>JAYTIB010000881.1:0-2945 GCA_043732205.1 Schlesneria sp.
CGTTCCATAATTTCTCAGAACCAAGAAAGGGGGAATCATCCTCAAGCGACGGGAATCAGAGACGATTGTCCGCTACGCTGAAACACCGCGCGAAACAGACCGCGTTTCGCATCCAGTTTCGCGTCAAGGCGAGCGGCAGGAATGGGCCTACAAACACGCAGCGCAAGCGAGTGAGTTCACGCAGCAAAACCGAGTGAGTTTTCAGGCACACTCGCTTGCGCATCGTGCTTGAGTGTGGGTAATCGTTCATCTGCCGCTCGCCCAAGTGAAGTGTTTCCGGGACACCGATGTGACACCAACCGCAATGCTGGACGAGATGGAACGGCTGATCCGGCGCGATCCCGCGCGGCGCGGATTGATCGCGTTCGAGGAGTCGCGGGGACCACTCTGTCCCGGCCACGTAGCCCAAGCCGCAGCCCATCTGGCGGACCATGCCAAGCGTGTGGTGATTGTGACCGGATTCTTTATTCCCACAGCCACACCACCGGCGGCGGAAACTGACGGTCCGCCGGGTGCCGCGCTCTTGGGCGCGGCCCTGGCCAGCCTCGGCATCTCCGTTCAGTTCGCCACCGATGAACGCTGTCGACGTGCGGTGGAAGTCGCCGTCCGTGAAATGAATCTGCCACCGTCGACCGTGACGGTTCCTGGCAACTCAGCAACGGAGGTCGAACACTGGTTCGACGAAACCATCAACGACCCGACACAGCCGCGGTGGACACACCTGATCGCCATCGAACGGGTCGGCCCGTCCCACACGCGGGCCTCAATCCAACAGCAGTTCAACAATCCACTGCTGCCAAACGACATCCTCGAACTCGCGGACTTCGATCGCCTGGTCCCCGCAACCGAATGGGATCACTGTTACAACATGCGCGGCCTCTGCCTGGACGACTGCACCGCGCCGCTCCATCACCTCTTCGAACTGGCCCGCAAGCGGCAAGCGCTGCACACGATTGGAATCGGCGACGGCGGAAACGAGATCGGCATGGGAAACATCCGCTGGCAGGAACTGCGGCATCGCCTGAACAACGCCTCGGCCGCCAGAATCCCCTGCCGTATCCGCACCGACTGGACCATCGTCGCCGGGGTGAGCAACTGGGGCGGAATGGCATTGGCGGCGGCAACCCTGCTGATGCGAGACCGTCCGGCAATCCTTCAACCCTGGACCGCCGAACAACAACGCCAATTGCTGCTTCGCCTCATTGAAGATGGTCCCGCTGTCGACGGCATCACACGACTGCCCGAACCGACGGTCGACGGACTTCCGTTTCTGACTTACATCCAGCCCTGGGAAGGAATCCGCCGAGTGGTCGGACTGCGGGACCAAGAAGGGTGAATGGCATCGCCGCCGGGAACCTGTGGGCGAGCAACCGACTTCAGGTCGAAGAGAAGAAAATCGGCTTCCATGCCGAAGAATCATCCCTGATTATTCGATGGTCACGCCCGCATCAAGATCGGGGCGGTCCATGCCATTGAAACTGTCACAACAAACTCACCCACGCCGTTGGGCGACCGACGCGGTCATCACGCAAGCTGATGCTTCCGTTGAGACCGCGAAGACGTTCTGTTGGTGCGACACATTACCGGTGAGTTCACAGAACCGCAAATGACTCGCTGTCATTTTCAAGCGATTCCTTGAAAGCCACCGGAGCGTTTGCGGAACGGCAAGAAGTTCGCTGTTACTCATGCATGGCTGCCAGCGAACTGTTGCGCAACTTTTCGCGAGCCCGCGTCAGAGTCGGGCCGATCGAGTTCTCGGTAATGCCCAAACCGACGGCGATCTCGTGGTAGGACCGCCCCTCCAGGTGAAACAGGCGAACAACAGCCGCTTCCGTTTCACCAAGCCCGTCCAGCATCCGCTGAACGAGTTCCCGGTTCTCGATGCGCGTCGAAGCATCCGCATCGCCGACATGCGCCCGCTCCAACGCCGCTCCGTGCGTCTTGACGTGCCCCAGTTCCTCGGCCATTCGCCGCCGGATCATTTCGTGAACGACGATCCGCCGGCAAATGACGGTCAGGTACGTGTTCAGCGACGAGTCGCCGCGGAAGCGCCGCAGGATGTCCGAGTTGTTTGCCAGCAGCGCCAGAAACACATCGGCGGCCAGATCGTCCACATCGTGCGGCGTGATGGGAATGCTGCGGGCATGAGCCGTGTGCTGGATCACATGCACAAACATGCCCGCGAAGCGATCGACGAACTCTTTCCACGCCCCCTGCTCCCGCGCCAGGCAGCGACTCAACAGGCTACGGTCAACATCCAGTAGAGCCACAATGACACCTGACGTTTATGGAACAAGACTCGTCAACGAGGAGAATCCGGCCAGCCAAGCGTGGGGTCGAGCGTCGAATTCCCGCAACTCTATTACTGAAAGGTGGCTTCGGCAAGACGACAACTTTCGGGCGCTCCGGGCTCGACCACTGTATCCTCGCGGACGAACCAGATTCCCGTCAACGAGAATCTGACCCGGCGATTCTTGACGCACTCTCAAGCCGGGCCTAAGATTTCGCCGATTTGTGGGACGAAGATGAAGCCAGTCTGTGCTGCGGACACTTGGCTCCATTGTTCTGTTGGTGACCGTCGTCGCACTGTCGACTTCCGAAAACTCCGGTTCTTACGATTTGGGAAAGTGAGTCTCACATGACGCATGTGGTCGCCGAGCCCTGCTTCAACTGCAAGTACACCGATTGCGTGACGGTTTGCCCCGTCGAATGCTTTTACGAGGGGGAAGCGATGCTCTTCATCCACCCGGAAGAGTGCATCGACTGCGAAGCGTGCGTCCCCGAATGCCCGCCCGCCGCAATTTTCCACGAAGACAACCTTCCGGCGGAATGGTCCGATTACACCGCCTTGAACGCCGAAATGGCCCTCAACTGCCCCGTCATCACCGAACGCAAAGACCCGATGGGGCCGCCGATCGAAAAGCACTGACGTCCGCACCGGCACA
>JAYTIB010000882.1:0-20224 GCA_043732205.1 Schlesneria sp.
TTGAGGCAGCAGACCGGACATGGAATTCAGACTTTTTCGCGGAACCGAAGCGTGAACCCTCCCACCAACCCATCGCCTTCCCTCGCCGAGCCGTCGCGCGTCGAGTCAGCCTGGCTGGTGGAATGCTTCCGGCACGGTGACGAACGCGCGGCGGAAGCCCTCTTCGAGCGATACTTTTCGCGGCTGACGGCGCTCGTCCGAGCACGGCTCAGCAACCGCTTACAATCGCGCGTTGATGCGGATGACGTGGTCCAATCGACCTACCGCAGCTTCTTCGTCCGTGCTGCGGCCGGTCAGTTTGAACTCGGTGCCAGCGGCGACCTGTGGCGGCTGCTGGCCCGCATGGCGCTCCACAAGCTGTCGCATCAAGTCGGACGCCACACGGCCGAGAAGCGAGACGTCTCCGCCGAGGAGCGCTTGTCCGGCGCGAACGAGATCGCATCGCCTGAGCCGTCGCCCGATGAGGCGGCTGCCATCGCCGATGAACTCGAATTCGTCATGCGATCGCTGAACGACACCGAATGCCGCACGCTCGAACTGCGGTTGCAGGGCGAACTGCTCGAGGCGATCGCCGCCGAGTTGGGCCAATCGGAACGGACCGTTCGCCGGACGCTGGCTCATGTCCGTGAGATCATGCTGCGTCGGCTGCCCGACAAGCGGATCGAATCTGGTGAGCCGGGCGGCGTCAGCCCAATGGGACTCACTTTGTCGTCTTTCGCTCCGCGAAAGAACGTCCTTTCGCGGAGCGAAAGACGACAATCACAGACGGTGAAACCCAAAGTCCGTGCCCTTGGGCTCACGCCACCCGGCTCACCAGCGGTTGTCGGGAACATCAGCGATGTCGCCACGCTCGACTACGCCGACTTCCTCCTCAAACAGCACATCGGCGAGGGCTTGACCGGGAAGGTCTATCGCGCGTGGTGGAAGAGCCGCGGGCGGGAAGTGGCCGTCAAATATCTGCGACGCGCGCACCAGAGCCATCCCGAACGGATCGAGCGGTTCTGCGAAGAGGCGACACTGGTCGCGGGTCTGAATCATCCGAACATCGCCACCGTGCATGGCCTTGGACAGGCACCCCACGGCGGGTTCTTCATCGTGTTCGATTGGATCGACGGCCCGAACCTGCAAAGCCTGCTCGATCGAAGCCGGTCGGCCGGCAGTCCGCTCGCGGTGCGGGACATCACGCGGTGGATGACCGATGCGGCACGGGCCGTTGAGTACGCTCATCAACACGGTGTCGTCCATTGCGATCTCAAGCCGAGCAATCTGCTGCTCGCCCCCGACGGGCGCGTGGTCCTCACTGATTTCGGCTTCGCGCGACGACTGAGCGGTGACGAAGGGCATTCCGTCGAAGGCGGCACACTTGCGTTCATGGCCCCCGAACAACTCGACCCGTCGTTTGGTGAGATCGGACCTCGCACCGACATCTACGGCTGGGGAGCCGTCGTGTTCACACTGGTCACCGGCCAGCCGCCGCACCTCGAACGACAGCCCGCCGACTTGATGACGAAGTTTTTGACACACCCGTCGGCAGACCTGTTTCCAACGCCCGATGCGAATTGGCCCG
This sequence comes from Schlesneria sp., assembly GCA_043732205.1. Classification (GTDB taxonomy): domain Bacteria; phylum Planctomycetota; class Planctomycetia; order Planctomycetales; family Planctomycetaceae; genus Schlesneria. Next base: position 1,568 of record JAYTIB010000882.1, read on the forward strand.
AGCCGCTGCGCGTCGCGTGTGCCAGTTGTCTCAACCCGAATCCTGCGGCTCGTCCCACCACCATGCGGGATCTCTTGCACTTGCTCGCAACAAACTGAGAGGGAGATGAAAGCCGTGCGGTGGTTGATGACGATCGCGATGCGCGGCGTCGACGACACCCGACACGCGATCCTCCCAAAGCTCGCGTGGGAGACGGTCTCGAAGTATCCTCATGCCGGTATCGCCAGTTTGGAGAAGTGACGCGAACAATTGTTGCCACAGGGAGTGGTGGGGTCTGACCAAACGGAATAGCTCGGAAACTGGCGGATCGGGGCCATCGTTTCGCTCTGACTCGGCCACCCAGCGGCACCGACGGGAGACAAAGAATGCTGATAGAAACTCTTGTCGAAGCCACCGTGGTGGCGGGGGGGTTGAAGCTCGACGCGCCACTCGCGTTGCCCGACCGGCTTCGCGTCCGAGTCGCGATCACTCGGGCCGCCGAAGCCTCGGAAGCTGATGAATCGCGCCGCGCGAGAAGCGTGGCGGCGTGGCAGCGAATCCAAGAGCGCGCCCGGCGCAGTCCGATTGTCTCGGGACAACTGTATACGCGGGATGAGCTTCATGAACGCCGTTGATACCAATGTGTTCGTCTATGCCATTGACGATGGGCAGCCGATCAAACAACCGCTGGCCCGATCATTGATCGCGGGACTCGCGCAACAACCCGGGCAGACAAAACTGCCGTGGCAGGTGGCGACCGAGTTCCTGCAAGTGCTGCGTCGCTGGCAGTCTCAGGGACGAGTCGATGCGCAGCGGGTCGATGAGGAATACGATGATCTGCTCGAATTGTTCGACTTGGTCTTGCCCACGCAGACCACGTTGCTGGTGTCACGAAGACTGACCGCGCGCTACAGTCTCTCCCACTGGGACAGCCTGCTCATCGCCGCCTGCATTGAGGCGGGGGTTGATACGCTGTATTCGGAAGACATGGGCGATGGGGTCGTCTACGATTCGGTTACGGTCATCAATCCATTGAAGTCGCCCGGTGCGGCGAACTGAAATCTCACGAATCACGAATCATCCGATTGGAACACTGTAGGAGCTGCTCGAATGCGATCTCTCGTTTGTTTTGCGTTGGCCGCATCGGTGTGGCTCGGTCAGTGGACAACGGCCTCGGCAGCGGAGGCACCTGCCAGGTTGAAGCTGCTGTTTCTGGGGGACAACGGCCATCACCAGCCGGCGGTGCGGTTCAAGCAGTTTCAGCCGGTGCTGAAGAAGCGGAAGATTGAACTGACGTATTCCGACGTCGTCGCGGACCTCAATCCGCAGACACTGAAGGGGTACGACGGCCTCGTGCTGTATGCGAACATTGACAACATCGCGGACGATCAGGCGAAGGCGCTGCTCGATTACGTCGCGGGGGGCAAGGGGTTCATTCCGCTGCATTGCGCCAGCTACTGCTTCCGCAACAATGACGAGGTCGTCGCGTTGATGGGCGCCCAGTTCCTGCGTCACGGAACCGGTACGTTTCGGACTGTCGTCACGCAGCCTGATCATCCGGTGATGAAGGGCTTCAAGAGCTTTGAAAGTTGGGATGAAACGTACGTTCACACCAAGCACAACACGAAGGACCGCACGGTTCTGGAAGTCCGGGCCGAAGGGGATTCGCAGGAGCCGTGGACGTGGGTGAGGACTCACGGCCAGGGCCGCGTCTTCTACACCGCCTGGGGTCACGATGCCCGGACGTTTGCCAACCCCGGCTTTCACAACCTCGTCGAACGCGGCATCCGCTGGGCGTGCGGCGGCGATCCCGCGGTCGTCCCGTCATTCTCCGACCGGCCCGAGATGACCTCGCTCGAGAAGGATCTCAAACCCTTCGAGTCCGTCGAGACCGACGGCATTCCGTTCTATCCACCCGGCAAGAACTGGGGGACCGTCGAACCGGGCAAGCGGAAGATGCAGCTTCCCGCCAGTCCCGAAGAATCGATGAAGCACTTCGTCACGCCCAAGGGTTTCGAAGTGAAGCTGTTCGCGTCCGAGAAGGATTTTCAGGGCAAGCCGATCGCCATGAACTGGGACGAGCGCGGGCGGCTGTGGATCTGCGAGACGTTCGACTATCCGAACGAACTCAAGCCAATCGGTGAAGGACGCGACCGCATTCAGATTTGCGAAGACACCAATGGCGATGGAGTGGCCGACAAGTTCACGGTCTTTGCCGAGAAGCTCAGCATTCCGACGGCGATCACGTTCTATCGCGGCGGCGCGATCGTGGTGGATGGGACCGAGACGCTCTATCTCAAGGACACCGACGGCGACGGCAAGGCCGATCTGCGCAAGGTGCTGATCACCGGCTGGAACATGCGCGACACGCATGGCGAGGTCAGCAACTTTCAGTACGGGTTGGACAACTGGTACTACGCGATGCAGGGCTACAACGACTCGCGCCCCGTCTTGACCAATGGCAAAGAGGTCACAGCGTTCAAACAGGGCTTCTTCCGCTTCAAGGTGGAAGAACGGCAAGGGGCGAGGGACGAGGGGCAAGGGACGGACAAGAAGTCTGTCGCTCAGCCCTCAGCCCTTGGCCCTCAGCCCGATCCGGTCGTCACCGACATTGAGTTTCTCCGCTCGACCAACAACAACACCTGGGGACTCGGCTTCAGCGAAGAGGGGATCGTGTTCGGGTCGACCGCCAACGGCAACCCGTCCGAGTTCATGCCGATCCCGAACCGCTACTACGAAGCGGTACGCGGCTGGAATTCCAGCGTGCTGGGCGGGATCGCCGACAGCAACAAGTTTGAGGCGCTCGACGAGGACAAGGTCCGGCAGGTCGACCATCACGGCGGCTTCACGGCCGCCGCGGGCCACGCGCTGTACACCGCCCGCAATTATCCGAAGGAGTACTGGAACCGCGCGGCCTTCGTCACCGAAGCGACCGGTCATCTGATCGCGACGTTCATCATTCGCGAAGACGGTTCGGGGTTCCGCGCGAAGAACTCGTGGAATCTGCTCGCCAGCAATGACGAATGGTCCGGGCCGATCATGGCCGAAGTCGGACCCGACGGAAACGTCTGGGTTCTCGACTGGTACAACTTCATCATCCAGCACAACCCCACTCCGGCCGGCTTCAAAACCGGCAAGGGGAACGCGTACGAATCCGAACTGCGCGACAAGAAGCACGGACGGATCTATCGACTGGTCTACACGGGCAAGGGGGTCGAGGGGGCGAACGAGACGGCGGTCGTGAAGCCCACCAACCTCAATCCGGACGCGGAGGGCGATGCCCCCGCCATGATGGCCCGGCCGACCGATCTGGCGAAGGCGAACACCGAGCAACTGATCGCGGAAATGGGGGTCGGCAACTTTCTGTGGCGGCGGCATGCCCAGCGGCTGATCGTCGAGAAGGACCGGTTCGACGGTGTCCAAGCACTGATCCAGGTGATCAATGACCAGGCGATGGATGAGATCGGCCTCAACGCCGAGATCATCCACGCGATGTGGGCGCTGCACGGACGGGGAGTCCTCGACGGCGAAAATCGCGATGCATTGAAGGCGGTTGTCGGAGCGCTGCGGCATCCGTCGGCGGGCGTGCGTCGCAACGCGGTGCAGGTTCTGCCGAAGACTGAAGTCTCGGTGACGGCGATCGTGCAGAGCGGCGTGTTGAAGGACAAGAACGCGCAGGTTCAGTTGATGGCGCTACTGGCGTTGGCCGACATGCCACCGTCGTCTGAAGCGGCCGATGCCGTTCGCGTGGCGTTTGCGACGACCGTCCCCGGCGATCGCTGGTTGAACGACGCCGCGATCTCGGCTGCGGCCCGCCATGACATTCATTTCCTGAAGTCGGTCGTCAAGCACAGCGGCGCGAAGCTGGCCAGCCCCGGCAGTGATGCGCTGGCGATCGTCGCCGAGCACTACGCCCGCGGAGTTCCCGCCGAGACAGCCCCCGCTCTGGTGGCGTCGCTCGGCGGTGCCACCCCAGAAGTCGTACAGCCGATTCTGGCGGGACTGTCGAAAGGCTGGCCGAAGAACAAGCCGATTGAACTGAGCGAAGCGGCCGACAAGGCGCTGGTCGACATGCTGGGAAAAGTTCCCGCCGCCGCGCGCGGTTCGTTGATCAACCTCGCCCTGCGCTGGGGATCGAAGCTGCTCGAATCACACGTCGCCGAGATTTCGAGGACGTTTCTCGACACCGCCGCGAATGACAAGTCGAAGGACGCCGATCGCATCGCGTCCGCGCGGCAGTTGATCGAGTTCCGCAAGGTCGATGCCGCGGCACCGCTCGCGCTGCTGAAGCTGATCACCCCGCGCAGCTCGGTCGAATTGTCCAACGGGCTGCTCGATGCGGTGGGGCTGAGCGAGTCGCCCGAAGTCGGCGCGGCGATCGTGGACGGTCTGGCATCGCTGACTCCGTCGGTCCGTCCCACAGCAGTTCGGCTTTTGCTTGGACGGACGGACTGGACGAAGGCGCTGCTGGAAGGTCTCGAAGGGGGACGCCTGCAATTGTCGGAACTGTCGCTGGAGCAGAAGCAGTCACTGGCCAATCACGTCGACAAGTCCATCCGCGACCGGGCGAAGCCGCTGATGGCGAAGGGGGGCGGCCTGCCCAACCCCGACCGGCAAAAGGTCGTGGATGAACTGATGCCGCTGACCGAGAAAACCGGCGATGCGGTCGCCGGCAAGGCGGTCTTCAAGAAGACCTGCATCAAGTGCCACACCCACAGCGGTGAAGGGACCAAGATCGGACCCGACCTGACCGGGATGGCCGTCCATCCCAAGAAGGAACTGCTGATTCACATCATCGACCCGAGCCGCTCGGTCGAGGGGAACTTCCGCATCTACACCGTCGTGACCGACGAGGGGAAGGTCTACAACGGCCTGCTGGCGTCCGAATCCAAGACGGCGATCGAGCTGATCGATGTCGAAGGCAAGAAGCACCAGATTCAGCGGGAAAACATCGAGGAACTGCTGGCGTCGTCGAAGTCGCTGATGCCCGAAGGCTTCGAGAAGCAGCACACGCCACAGGAACTGACGGACCTGCTGGAGTTCCTCACCCAGCGCGGCAAGTTCCTGCCGATCCCGATTGATAAGGCGGCGACCGTCGTCACGACCAAGGCGATGTTCCACGACGGGGAGCACGACGACCAGAAGCTGATCTTCCCGGACTGGAACCCCAAGATCTTCGAAGGGGTGCCGTTCGTCCTGGTCGATCCCCACGGAGACCGCGTGCCGAATGCGATCATGCTGCACGGCACCAACGGCGACAAACCGCCGCGAATGCCGAAAAGCGTGTCGCTCCCCTGCAACGCGCCCGCCAAGCTGATTCACTTCCTCGGCGGCATCAGTGGCTGGGGAGCCCCCGCGGCTCCAGCCGGAACACCGACCCTGACCATCCGCCTGAAGTACGCGGACGGTCAGACCGAAGACCACGTCACCCGCAACGGAGAAGTCTGGGCCGACTACATCACGAGGGTCGATGTCCCCGGCAGCAAGTTCGCCTACCGCCTGCGGGGCCAACAAATCCGCTACTTCACCATCACGCCAAAACGCCCCGACAAAATCGAGACCATCGAACTCATCAAAGGCAACGACGCGACGTCTCCCGTCGTGATGGCCATCACGGTGGAAGGACCGTAAGCTGTTTTGAGAACGACTGATTCCAGTCTTGTGAGGAGACACATTCATGCCATCGCCGTTTCCGGGAATGAACCCGTATCTCGAACAGCCCTCCGCCTGGCAGGACTTTCATCAGGCATTCGTGACGTACATTCGCGATGCCCTGTCGGGGCAGGTGCGACCGCAGTTTTATGTGAAGATCGAGGAAAGCGTCTTCATTCACGAGCCGAGCGGTGACGAACGCCGCAAGTTGCTGGGGCGGCCCGATGTGTCTGTCTTCGAGCGGCCGGGCGGCGGCGGAGTCACGGTGGCCGAACCTCCGGCAAACAGCGTGGCTGCGCTGGTAGGCAGTATTCCCGATGTCGAGTTCGAGAAGCACTCGTTCATCGAGATTCGCGACCGAGCCAACCGCGATCTGGTGACAATGATCGAGGTGCTCAGTCCTTCCAACAAACGCTACGGGCCCGATCGCGATCAGTACCTGATGAAACGGACGGCGTTGTTGTGCAGCCAGGTTTCCATCGTGGAGATCGATCTGCTGCGCGGCGGTCCGCGACTGCCGCTGACCGGCGTGCCCGACTGCGATTACTCGTTGATGGTCAGTCGGCCGGAGATGCGGCCCGATGTTCAGGTATGGGCGGTCAAGCTGCGCGATCCGCTGCCGACGATTCCGATTCCCCTGCGCGGTGAGGCACCGGATGCGTCGCTGAATCTGCAGGCCCTGCTGCACGAGGTCTACGATGCGGCCGGCTACGAGGACTATCTCTATCAGACTCCGCCCGAACCACCACTGACCGACGTGGATGCCGAGTGGGCGCGACAGTTCGTGCCGGCTGCGGTTGAGTGACCCGGAATGGACACCGCCCGGCCCCCATCCGCCGAGACTCCGCCGCCACCAACGAACGCATCGCCAACACGACTGCGTGCCACGCGACTTCACACCGCTCAGCGGGCGGCCATTCTTGGCATGGCCGTCAACGGGGTGCTGGCACTGGCGAAGGGGACCGCCGGGGTGCTGGGCAACGCCTACGTGCTGGTGGCTGATGCGATCGAGTCACTGACCGACGTGGGGAGTTCGCTGATCGTCTGGCTCGGTCTGCGTGTGGCGTCCCAGCCGCCGACCGTGACGTACCCGTATGGTCGGGGCCGGGCCGAGACGCTGTCGGCAATCATCGTCGCGGTCATGTTGTTCGCGGCGGCGGGACTGATCGCGATTCAAAGCGTTCATCAGATCCGGACGCCCCATCAGGCTCCGGCCCCGTTCACATTGATCGTGCTCATCGCGGTGGTCGTCATCAAGGAGTCACTGTTCCGGTTCGTGCTGACGGTGGGCGAAGGGGTTCAAAGCACGGCGATCCGGGCCGATGCGTGGCATCATCGCAGCGACGCGTTGACCAGCGCGGCGGCCTTCGTCGGCATTTGCATCGCGCTGTGGGGCGGGCCGGGCTATGAGACGGCCGACGACTGGGCCGCGTTGCTCGCGTCGGGGATCATCCTGATCAACGGCTACTCGATCCTGCGCCCGGCACTCGGCGAGATGCTCGACCGGGCGCCCGACACGGGGATCGAAGTCGAAGTCCGCCGCCTCGCGCTCTCCGTGCCCGGCGTGCGGGGGACGCACAAGTGTCTCGTGCGAAAACTGGGGCTGGACTTCTTCGTCGATCTCGACTTGCAGGTGGATGGGCAGATGACCGTGGAAGCGAGCCATCGACTGGCGCACGAAGTCCAGAATGTGATCCGCTCGGAATTGCCGCTGATCACGAAGGTGCTGATCCACGTCGAGCCGGTCAGGCAGCCGTAATTGGCGCGGTTCGGTCAGGTGCGCACCACTTCCAACTGGTTGACGATCCGGCCGAGGCCCTCGATTCCGCGGAGGGACTCCTGCGCCATCTGCTTCTGATAGTAGGATCGGACCGAGCCGGTCAGAAGGACGTCGCGGTCGATCAGTTCGAACCGCACGGGGCGACCGCCGACATGGGGATCGCGGGTCAGGGTGAGATGAATCCGTTCGTGCAGTTGTTCCGGGGAATGCAGGAGGTAGAACTTGTTCATGAATTGCGGTCTCTGAGGGGCTGAGTGGAGAAGACGTGATCAGACATGACAGCCCGATGGGGATCTCCGAGACTCCATCGGCCATATTCCAACGTAGATCAAGAATCGCCACCGTGTCCGGCACAAATTGCCGATTCTTTTTGCGGTTTGAGTGCCGAGGCCGAATCCTGCTTACAGATCCCCCACCCGGTCTTGCCGCATAATCCGCGTCTTGCGAGCATCCCGACCTTTGCGCCCGGAATCATGGGTGTCGCGCGTCATCAATTGGCGAACGAATCCTGAGTTTCTAAAGCAGCATCCCCGCTCCGCCGCCGGTTCCCCCCTTCTGGATGGCCGTCTGTCATGTCGTCCACGCTCTTCAACGTGCTGTTTGCCTGGAAGTGTTCGAGCACGCACCACAAGCTGGCGCTCGATGCGCTCAACCACATCCGGGGCGACGCCGCCGAGAACTGGCGCAACCTCTGCCTGAAGAACGTTGAAACGTACCTGGACGGGTCGAAGGCACCGGACAACATGTTCAAGGACTTCAAGAACCATGTCCTGCACGTGCGGGACAACTACTGGGGTGGGGCGATCGCGGCGACACAGAAATGGTACGACGCCACTGTGACCGCCCTGCGGGACCGGAAGTGGTCCGACGCCGTCTATGCCGCCGGTGTCCTCAGCCACTACTACACCGATCCGATCCAGCCGTTTCATACGGGACAGTGTGAGGCCGAAGGGATCGTGCATCGCGCGGCCGAATGGAGCATCGCCTGCGCCTATCGCGAACTGACGGAGATCCTCGAAGCGGATCTGGGGGGTTGGCCCGATGTCGCCATCCCCGACGGGCCGGATTGGCTGGCCAAGATGGTGAAGGCCGGCGCTGATCTCGCCAACCCGCACTACGAAACCTGCATCGAACACTACGACCTGAAGCGCGGAGTCAAAGATCCCCCCGGTGGTCTTGATCAGGAAATGAAGGACCGAATCGCGAAGTTGATCGGCCACGCGGTCGTCGGCTACGCGAGGATCATGGAACGGGCCTTCGCGGACTCGTCCGCATCGCCACCGGCCACGGGGATCACGCTGCTGGGCGTCATGGCCAAATTGACGATCCCCCTCTTCTGGGTCACGAAGAAACTCAAGGATGCGAAAGAACGCGCCATCGTCGAGGCGACGTTCAAGGAGTTCCAGGCCACGGGCAAGGTGATCGATGCGCTCACTGAGGACGACTATTCGATTCGCGAACTCCATGCGACAGAGGTTCTCAAGAAACCGCTCGCCGAGTTGGATGAGGAAGAACCGACTCCGATTGGAACGGCTCACGGCATCGGTGCCCCGGCGCGGCCGCGCGCGGTCAAGGCTTCGCAGGCGACCACGCCTCCCACGCCAAAGGCCGCACCGGTTCCACCGAGTCCGCCAAGTCCGGAGCCTCTGAAGACATCCGTTTCGGTGGCCTCACCCACCCGGCTCGCCAACGTTCCACTGGATCACTATCAGTATCATCTGGATTCGAGCATGCCGGTCGAGAAGGCTCCCTCCATCGGCTCCAAAACGGCCGCCATGCTGGATCGCCACGGGATCAAGTCGGTGGGAGACCTGTTGTCGGCCGATCCCGATCGGCTGGCCGAATCCGTGAATGATCGTCACATCGATGCTTACACGATTCTGACCTGGCAGATGCAGGCCGACTTGTGCTGCAGCGTGCCGAATCTGCGCGGTCACGATGCCCAGATCCTGACCGCGTGCGGGATCAGCCATCGCGACGAACTGGCGGCGGCTCACGCCGAACCACTGCTCAAGAAAGTGGACGCCTTCGTCACGACCCCCGCCGGCGAACGCATCCTGCGCGGCGGCGAGCGTCCCGATCTGAAGGAAGTCACCGATTGGATCGCGTGGGCCAGTCAACCACCGCGAGCCAGGGCCGCGTAGCCCGAGAGGGAATATGCAAGGCGGTCACGTTGCACTTGATGCTTCTCCGCTCCCGATCTCATTCATCATGCGGCGCAGGTAGTCAACCACCGGTTCGGGATGGGTGATGGCGATCAGGTGTCCGGCACCCGCCACGATCTGATCGGGATTCGTCAGTTGAATTGGGAACACGCGATCACGATCTCCATGAATCTGGCAGACCCGCACCGCGGCCACTGCGGGTGACGGCTGCCATTTCAAAATCGCCTGTGCGCCCCAGCGGAGGAACTTCGCATCCGCATCCGCCAGTTGGGTCAACACGCTGCGCGTCGGAGGTCGCAGCCAACTCCCCAAAAGGCGCACCACCAACGGAGACATCCACGGCAGGACGCCAATGAAGGGAGTGATCGGGCGCAGGATCCTGATCCGCCATGGCCGGGACTTGTTGGAACGCGTGCTGCCGATCACGAAGCAGGCGCGGACATGCGGCAGCACGGCGGCCACTTCCTGCGCGATGACACCGCCAAAGGAAGTCCCGCCAATGAAGCAGGGGCGACCCGGATCAACCACGGCTGCGAACCTTCGGGCATAATCGGCGACGGATTCCCGCCGCAACGGTTCGATCCACGGCGGTGTGACCAGTTGCGGCAGACCACTGTGAAGCGCGGAGAACATTCTCGCGTCGGCCCCCAGTCCGGGCAGCAGGATCAGCGGTGTGTCGTCGTTCATCGCGCGGCCCGGGGTTTCCAACACAAGTGCAACAGTTTGGCCCGCGCCATTCTATCGCGACTCTCGCGGCGCAGTCTCCCCGCGAAGCTCGGCCATGTGCGGGGAACAACGAGGAACAGACTTCAGTCAAGCTGTCTTGGTGGCGTGCGTCAACCTGTCGCGAAGACCTGTGATGTACGTGCCGCTCAAGCCGGTCAATTCAGCGACGGGTCGAAATCGCGCAGCGACTGCATACGTTCCGACGTGGCCAGAATCTGCCGGGCTCTGGCGGCGGAAACCGGTGCCGGTGCCTGTTCGAAGTGACGGATGGCGCGTCGGACAAGGTTCATCTCGGCGCGATACCAGCCGACTTCCGAGAACAGGACCGACAGGTTCAGCAGATCGATCCCCATCAGCCGAAATTCGCGAGCGGACTGATGCTGTCGATAGACGCGGATCAGTGAACGAATTCCCGCGCGAGGATCGTCTTGCAACCCAGAAAAGATGGCCACTGTCGCCTGCGCTTCCGCAGCGACGGAATCGTCATCGGTGTCCTCGTCCAGATCAACACAAGAGGCTGACAGGCAGCCCGCCAACTCCGGCCGACGCGACAGCCAGGCATCGTTGGCCAGTCCCAGCAACTCCGGGGGACCGCAATCATCCATTTGCTGGATCGCCCGCTGCTGAAAGCGCCGGGCCAGATCGCTGTCTCCCAATTCCCGGTAGATCGCCGCCAGATTGTGGAAGATCACCCCCAGTGCCTCGCGATCTCCCGAGGCCGACGCCAGATCGAGCGCCCCGGTCATCTGGCAGATGGCTTCGTTGTACCGTTCACGTGTTGCCAGCGAACTGCCGAAGGCAATCCGACTGGTTGGCGAGTGATCGATGGCCACGGCTTCGGAATAGCACAAATCCGCACGGGACCATTGGCCCGAGTGGCCGTAATGCTCCGCGCGGCACAACTCGACCACACTGCGATTCACGGGAACTTCAAAATCAGGCTTCGACATGGCTCGCTCTTTCCGTTCGTGCTTGGGGTGGGGACTCCAGCAGAACGAGCGTGCGGTTGAAAACCTCACGCGCCTCCGTAGCCACAGCACGACAGACTCATCAGTCGTGCAGCAGCGGAAGAGACGCGACCCGGAAAACGGCGACCTGAGATTATCCCTATTATTCGCATTCTTCCCATATTGTCAACTATGCCGTTGCTTCCGGAACTTCCAATTCTGGGGATAACAACGGCTCGCCGGAACTTTGCCTTTCGAACAGGCCTGCGGAAGAGCGGTGTCAGATTGGCAGGGAGCCGGAATATGTTCCACCGTCAATTGGCCACGATGGCAGAGAGCCGGAAAGATGCCATTGCCGCAACAGACATGCCAGTTGGATGTTACCATCACACGTTCGTTTGGCGCGCGGTTCGCTTACTGACTCGCTGTCTCGCAGTGTCGGAAGACAAGTTCAAGCTCGGCCGCAGTGTGCCCGCATTTCTGGAGAAGGTGAGATGGCGAAAAAGGCAAGTGCCTCGAATGACATCAAGTTGGTTCCGCTCGGTGACCGCGTGGTTGTGAAGCGAGCCGAGGCCGAAACGAAGACGGCTGGCGGCATCGTGCTGCCCGATAGCGCCAAGGACAAGCCGCAGCGCGGCAATGTGTTGTCCGTCGGTGAAGGCCACGTGAAGAGCAACGGCACCAAGGCTCCCCTGACGGTCAAGGCCGGTGATCAGGTGATCTTCAGTTCCTATGCCGGTGACGAATTCAAGGTCGCCGACGAGACTTACCTGCTGATGCGCGAAAGCGACATCCTGGCCATCATCATTTGATTCAGTTCGCCGTGCGGCTGGTCCGCGCTTCGGCGTTGCGGAATTCCCCCAAGACAACAAGCATTCCCTTAGGAGCATCACGACATGCCGAAGATTATCGCCTTCGATCAAGAAGCGCAGGAAGCCATGCGGCGCGGCGTCCAGAAGCTGGCCCGCGCGGTTCGTGTCACGCTCGGTCCCCGCGGCCGAAACGTGATCATTGAAAAGAGCTTTGGCTCGCCCACCGTCACCAAGGACGGCGTGACCGTCGCCCGCGAGATCGAACTGCCGGACAAGTTCGAAGACATGGGTGCCCGCATGGTGCGCGAAGTCGCCAGCAAGACCTCGGACACCGCCGGGGACGGGACCACGACCGCGACCGTGCTTGCCGAAGCGATTTACGTCGAGGGCTTGAAGGCGGTTGTCGCCGGTGTCAACCCGATCGACATGAAGCGCGGCATGGACAAGGCCGTCGAGCAAATCTGCGCGAAGCTGAAGGCGGCTGCGGTCGAGTGCAAGAACAAGAAGGCAATCGCCCAGGTCGGCACGGTTGCTGCCAATGGCGACACCGAGATCGGCGACATCCTGGCCAACGCCATGGAACAGGTCGGCAAGGACGGCGTGATCACCGTTGAAGAGGGCAAGTCGCTCACCACGACCTTCGAAGTGGTTGAGGGGATGCAGTTCGATCGCGGATACCTGTCACCGTACTTCGTGACCGATCCACAATCGATGGAATGCGTGCTCGAAGACGCCTATGTGCTGATTCACGAGAAGAAGATCAGCAACATCAAGGATCTGGTTCCGGTCCTGGAAAAGGTCGTCAACAGCGGCAAGCCGCTGCTGATCGTCGCCGAAGAAGTCGAAGGCGAAGCGCTCGCGACGCTGGTGATCAACAAGCTGCGCGGCACGTTCAAGATCTCCGCCGTGAAGGCCCCCGGATACGGCGATCGACGCAAGGCGATGTTGCAGGATCTGGCCATCATGGTCGGCGGCCAGGCGATCTTCGAAGACTTGGGCATCCAGCTCGAAAACGTCCAGTTGTCGGACCTCGGCCGCGCCAAGCGGATCGTGATCGACAAGGACAACACCACGATCATCGAGGGCCTCGGCAAGACCGCCGACATCAAGTCGCGCATCGAGCAGATTCGCCGCGAACTGGCCAACTCGACCAGCGACTACGATCGTGAGAAGCTCGAAGAACGGGTCGCGAAGCTGTCCGGCGGCGTGGCTCAGGTCAACGTCGGTGCGGCGACCGAAAGCGAAATGAAAGAGAAGAAGGCCCGCGTCGAAGACGCCCTGCATGCCACGCGTGCGGCCGTCGAAGAAGGCATTCTGCCCGGTGGTGGTGTCGCCCTGTTGCGTGCGTCCTTGGATCTCAAGCCGACCGGTTTGAACGAAGACGAAACGACCGGCTACAACATTATCGTCCGGTCCTGCCGGGCTCCGCTGACGCAGATCGCCAACAACGCCGGCATCGATGGCGCGGTCATCTGCGAAAAGGTTTCCGAACAAAAGGGCAATCACGGCTACAACGCCGCGACCGGCGAATACGAAGACCTCGTCAAGGCCGGGATCATCGATCCCTGCAAGGTGACCCGCTGTGCCCTGCAGAACGCCGCCAGCGTGTCGACGCTGCTGCTGACCAGCGATGCCCTGATCGCCGAAAAGCCGAAAGGCGACGACAGTAAGAAGGGTGGCGGCGACCACGACATGTACTAATCGCAACGCGGGCCATTCCCCTTGAGCGGCTTGCAAAGCTTGAATTGACAAACAGCCCGCGGATTCCGATCCGCGGGCTGTTTGCTTTGAGGTTCACTGAGCCTCGGACGAATCGTCCCGATCAATCTTCGGTATCCAACCCATTCGTTTCAACAACAGAAACATTGGGAGTTGAAGAATGATCAGCGTGGCGATGATTGCCAAACCGCCGATGGCTGCCGCACCGCCACCGTACAGAATCAAACCGATCGGGACACTGAAAAATGCCAGCAATATTCCGGCAACGGAGGCCGTCAGCATTCGGTTGCGCATTCCATGTCTCACATTTCGTAGAGACTGATCATCCGGCCCGAGTTCCTGCCATGATAGTCAACCCAGCCCACATGACAACATCGGGAATCACGGCTTGGGCGCGGGTTCCGGTTGTGGTGCCACCGGCTTGGTGTGGTCCGAAATCGCGCGTTCGACAGTGAAACTGGCCGAGTACGGTCCCCAGTTCGAACTGGTCACTCCGTTCAGCGTTGACGCGCGATGTGTTTCGGGCGACGTGACCATCGTCACCTTGACGATGCCGCGCTGTTCGGGTTTCAGCACTCCCATGTGGACGGCCGCCGTCGCCAGGTCCGAGTCATAGGTATAGACCTCGGTCCCCCAGATCGACGAGCTCACCTGGCCCACGACTTCAAAATAGAACGTCTCGCCAATCCGGTTTGTGTACTGGGACATGGTGCCTGGATTGGGCAAGGGCTTCAGGTGGGCCGCTTTCAGTTGCCGGATGACGTCGCGTATCGCAACCGCCTCATCCAGCTTCGCCCGGCGCGTGTAATCATCTTGTAAGGCTTGCAAGGTGACGATCAATGTCTGTCGGCGAGATTGTATTTCTTGCTCCGCCTTCTGGCGGATCGCGGTGGATTCGCCATCGAATACTTTCACCAGCGACAGTGCGTCCGCTGGTAACGGTTCACTCGGATTGACCACCACGGTGCTTGCAGCAGGACCAATCGGTAATCGGCCTCCGTAGAGACCCAAGTAGTCCTGCGCGTGGCCGAGAGTAGCCAGACAACCGAGCATGATGAGTGGTGTCCAAACGATTCGAGTCTGCATGTGATTCTCCTGATTACTTCTGGGGAACAGGCGGATTTGCGATGCCAGCCGGCTTCCGGCCTGCGCCACGTTGTGCTCGAACCGCCTCGAATCAGACGCCGCGCGGTCCAAAACAGTTCCCGCGGATCTTCGATCCATCCGTCAGACTCTGACTGACCCCCAGACTTTCGCGGACCCTGTTGATCGTCTCGATCCAACGTCTTTCCCCAGTCGGCGGGTTCGACGCGAACCCGGGCATTCGTGACTCGCGCTGGCGAATGGGCTCCGGCTCCAGCGGAAATCGCCGGTTAGAATTGCGATGACCAGGCAGTTCGTCAGATCCTGACCATCACATCGTTTCGCGGAGGGGAAGTGGCATCCCGTGTGCTGCTTCGGCGAGTTCGTGTGGTGGTGACGGGATGTCACCTCGGTAACGTGCCACGACGGTACGGCACTCGGGATCACGCCTGTGCGATCGAGTTGGAACCGGTGCTCGCTCCTCCCCCTCCGCGAGTCCCGATTTTGAACTTGGCCGCGATGGGTCCGACGTGTTTGTTGTCCGCCCCGTGGAGACGAGGTTGTCATGCCAATGTCATTGATGAATCGATGCGCCTTTCTGCGAAGTACCATTCTTTCCGTGCTGCTCGTCGGGTTGTTGCGGGGCGAATTTGCGTCCCTGCAAGCCGGTGAACCCACGACGGATGAACAACGGCGTTCTGCCGCCGTGGCGCTGAACTACAGTCGCGCGGCCCTGCACCGGATCCGCAGGTATCCGACCGTGCGCGTGATGGTTGAGGAACGCGAAAAGATCCTGAACCATCTCAATCTCAACGGCATCGCCGACGAGGAGGTGATGAAGCTCTACTCGGGGGTGCTTGATGAGATCTCGCACGTCCAGATGGCCGACCGCGAAAAGGAGGTCATCCAGGAGCAGTACGTCCGCAACCTGCACCGCGATCTGGGAATCAACGCCTTTCAAATCGCCGCGGAAGTTGCCACCACTCAGTATTTCTCGGCAGTGAAGACCGGAGCCAGCAGTTGGTGGGATCACCGCAACAAGACGGTCAGCAAGGAACAGGATCGCTGGCAGGTCGACAAGAAGCTGATGACCAGCGTGGTCGACAAGTCGACCCTGTTCCTCGACACCTCATGGAAGATGGCCCGCGCCAAGCAGATTCCCGACCGCTGGCTGGTCCGCAACGATGATCTCGACAAACTTGAAAACGCCTGGCGCGAGAACGACTCGACCGTCCGTCTGCGAGTCCTGAAGCGGATGGAATCGTTCTTGGAATGCTATCCCCCCTACTGGTACTACGTCGCGCGGACCCAGCAGTCGCTCGGTCAGTTTGTCGCCGCCACCGAAACGTATGAGAAGCTGGCGTCGCTGAGCAACGGGCACTTCCGCAAAGACGAAATGCTGGCGGCGGGATTGGCCAACCGCGCCTACATCCAGTCCTATCTCAATCAACCGGCCGCGGCCGAGACGGCGGTGAAGGCGCTCAGCTTCTCGACGGAAGCGTGGGAGGCCAACCTGATCTGTGCCGCCGTCCTGCAGAAGTACGGCCGAAACCAGGACGCCGAAGACGCGATCCTGCGAAACATCGACGTCAACCTGGAACGGGGCCAAAGCCGCGTGGCGCTGTTGGGCCTGTACTACCAGACCGACAACCGTCCCGAACTGGCCGCTCGATTGACGGACCCGGAGTGGGTGCGCGACGTGCCCATTCCGCAACTGATTCTGTGTGCCGCCAAGCTCGCTCCGGCGACGCCGCAATCCGTGGTCGATCAGATCCAACTGACGATGCAGGGAACACCGAGATTGAATTTCGGGCGCGATGACTTCGTGCTGTCAGCCAGCCCGGCGTGGCAACTGCAAAACGCCAGCGTGGCACTGCACCTGGGCGACAAGACATTCACAAACCCGCGCTTCGTTCCCGGCCGCGATTCGATGCTGGTCAGCTTTGACGCGATCGCCGAGTTTGGCGGCCCGATCTCCACGGCCCACGAAGAGCGGGATGTCGCCGTCACGATCAAGTATCCGAATTCGGCGCCGGTGAAGCTGACGCTCAAATCGGGCGGAACGGCGATCGCGCCGGGAGAAGGCTTGGGATCGTTGACCTTGGCGGGTCGGTCTCATCCCGTGTACCGGGCCACGGCGCTGGAGCACAATGATCTGCGGTTGTCACTGCGGACGGGGCCGTCGGCCGAGATCACGGACGTCACGGTTCCCGCGTTGCCGGCATCGGCAAAGACGAACTTGGACGAGGCACCGGACGCCGGCGACTCCGACGCGAAAGAAACTCTGAAGACTCCCACGCTCAAACTGCCGGGAAACTCCGGGAGCCGGTGAGAGGCCATCTGAAAAGTTGCAACGCGGTGGATGTGGTTCTTGGGCCCGGATCTTAGCGGCGGTGCATTTTCTACTACCGAGAGTTGCACGGTGTGTCGCAACGCGAGCGGTCTCTCGTTGCCACGGCCCGATATCACGGATGCGCCTTCTCATTCGCGCTCCGTTTGATTCGCGCGGACCAAATCGATTTCCGCGCGAATCAAACGGAGCGCGAATGAGGAGGGCTGTCGAACGGGAGCGAACAGACAACGGTCACTTCGCGGCGGGCAACTCTCTGACGTTGTGACTGCACAGCCCCTTACGTAGTCACTGCGACGCCCGACAATTTGTCACGGTCATTCTTTTCGGATGGCCGCTCAGACTGTGAGAGTCTGGGCATCCCGCGTTGTTGAGGTGATTTGTTGCGGCGTCACGAAACGGCTCGAAGACCGTGTCCTCAACGTGTTGATTCACCCGGTGAGGAATGGCCGCAACTTGTGCCCCGCGTTGACTTTTTCGGGGGCTCAACTTACTGTGCGCCAGGCTGTTCTACGATCAACCGTGACAATCACGGGATGACGCGGAGGCCTGACCGGCGTCATCGCCCGACTGTGTTGTCGAGCCGACGTTGGTGAGATCGCAAGGGAACGATCGGGTTGATTGGGGAGTGCTCCCGCGGGCCGTCCGGAAGGGCGACTTGCCGACCAACCCCCGATTTCAGAAGGCGAGACAGAGCGATGTTCTTTTCACCCGCAGACCCCATCCGCAGATTGCCGCAACTTCTGGTCATCGCCACTGTGATCAGTCTCATTCCAGGGGCAACGGTCCACGGCCAGCATGATCCGCTGTGGGGAGTGAAAATGTTCGAAGCGACAGAGATCAAGTTTGGCTCCGTCGCCAAAGGGGCCGACTCGGCGATTCAGTTGAAGGTGAAGAACATCTACAAGGAAGACATCCATGTCACCAATCTGACGACCGGGTGCGGGTGCGTTTCGTGGGCGGAAATCAGTCGCAGCGATCCGCCGCCGGAGCAACTGCCGATCGTGATTCCGAGCGGACAGCAACGGGTGCTGACGTTGCGGCTCAACACGATTCAGTACGACGGTAAGCGAGATTCAAAGGCCAGTGTGACGCTGCTGGATCCGGTGCATGGAGACACCAAGATCGTGGAGTTTCCGGTCCAGGCCTTCATCCGCAAGGACGTCGTCATCACACCCGGTGCCGCGAACTTTGGAATCGTTGATCTGGGAAGCGGAGCGGAGCGCAAGGTTCAGATCAACTATGCGGGACGCAATGACTGGAAGCTGACGCAGGCCAAGGCGACGAATCCCAACGTGAGTGTGGCGCTGCGCGAAGCGGCGCGCGGAAACGGTCTGGTGAACTACGAACTGACAGTCACCCTCAATCCACAAGCCCCGATCGGAACTCTGCGCGACCAGATCGTCCTCGTGACCGACGATGCCAACAACCCGCAGGTGTCGGT
>JAYTIB010000883.1:0-2937 GCA_043732205.1 Schlesneria sp.
GCCGGCTGTCCAACAGGCCCGCGAGGCGGCACGGCGCACGCAGTGCAAGAACAATCTCAAGCAGCTTGGCTTGGCCCTGCACAACTTCCATGACACGTATCTGAGGTTTCCGCCCGGCGCTGCGAATGACCTGACTCCATTCGGCACCAATGGTGGTGCGTCGTGGGGTTCGTCGTGGAAGGTCTATATCCTTCCGTACATTGACCAGGCGACACTCTTCACAAAGTGGGATTTCGCCGGCGGCAGCAGCGGATATACCAACGGGACCAACGGGCCTCTGACCAACGGCCTGAAGATTCCCCCCTATCGCTGCCCGTCATCGACAATGCCGGACTTCGGCACGACTTGGAACGGATGGAACCGAATGATGACCAGTTACACCGGGACAGCCGGTGCCTACAGCACCAGTAATGCCACGAACAAGGCCCCGTTCAATGTCGGATACAATCAAGGTTGCTGTAGTGGTAGCGGTTCCATCGCTTCGGCTAATGGTCTCCTTTATTCAGGTAGCAAAGCAAACATGAGGGATTGCACTGACGGTACGTCGAATACCTTCATTGTCCATGAGGAAAGCGATTTCATACGCACCACGGCCAACGCGCAAGTCGTGCCGGCTAACACGTATAACACGAGTGCGGGATATTACGGTTGGCCGATGGGAGCAGCCATCGGTTTGAATCAAGCTCCATCCGCATGGGGCGATGGCAGGCATTTCAACTGTGCAACCGTTCGCTGGGGGATTAACGCTCGGGGCCTGTCCGGTGGCTCAGGGGATGGGACTAACAATGACGTTGGGGCGAATTTCCCGATCAGCTCGCAGCATGTCGGCGGCGCGCATGTGCTGATGGCCGATGGTTCGGTGCGGTTCCTGTCGCAGAACTTAAATTCCGACACGCTATTCCGCCTGGCCTCGGCGGCTGACGGAGACCCCGTCGGCGATTTCTGATCCGTGTTCGCCAGTCGTGCGGGCCGGGATGGGCACCGCAGTGTCGTGATCTCCGCTGGCTGGCACTCGTCGACCTGATTGGCGACGAGTGCGCTGCCAGCCGGCGGTTGGAAACAGTTTCGTTGGACTTAGAGTGGGAGTCGAATGCATGAGAACTTGGTCGCTTGCTGTGTGGATGTTGAGTGTTGTCACGTTCGTGTCGGGTTGTGGCGGGGCAGCGGCACCGAAGGTGACACCGCGAGTCGATGTTGCCGGGACGGTTTCCTTGGACGGGCAGCCGATGGACGGCATTGATGCCACGATCACGTTCTCCGTGGGAGGGGGCGAGGCGCCTGCCATCCTTCCGATCAAGGGGGGCAAATTTGAAGGGAAGGCACCGGTCGGCGATGCGCGCGTCGAAATTCGCGCCATGCGACAGGGTGAACCCGTGATGATGGGCGACAAGCCCGTGGAAGGGTCGGGAAAATACAATTTCGTCGCCGAGGAATTCAACGACAAGAGCACGCTGACGGCGAAGATACCGGCTGCAGGAGCGAAAGACTTGAAGTTTGAAGTGAAGGCCAAGCCTGAGGCTCCGAAGGGGACGTAATACGAGAGGCGCGTCGTCGAGCAATGTGGGGAGGCGGACCAGCGCCCCACGCTCTACCGTCGACGTGGCACCCGCCTGATTTGCACGAATCCGCCGTGTGCCGATTCCAGACGCATGCAGATCCTGATCGGGGATCTGCATGCGTCCTTTCGTTTTGCTGGCACCACGAATCGGCAGTCATGGGCCACGTCGACCGTCGAATGACGTCTGTCGTTGTCAGACGGAGCGTCGTGAGCGGCGACCGCCGATGAAGCTGTCGATGACGAGATTGCCCAGATCGCCGACGGTGCAGTAGGCCGCGATGCCGCCCGCGGCCTGGGCCAGGTGCCACTACTTTCAAACGCCGTCAGCACTGGCTGCGAGCGGGCTTCGCGGGCGGGTCAACGTGTTTGCGCGGCCTGTGCGTCGGCGAGTTTCAGCTTCGCCAGGTGGGCTTCGACTTCGTCTGTCGTGGCCCCGTCCCGGTATGTTGAAGCACAGCATCTCGTGCGTGCGTTTCGCCGGTTGACGACGGGTGTGCATCTCAATTCTGGGTGAAATCGGATGAACGGGTTGTTCTCGACTCCGAAAGAGTAAGGCGAGCGGCAGATGAAAGTTTTCCCCCATACAAGCACGATGCGCAAGCGAGTGTGTCTGAAAACTCACTCGCTTGCGCTGCGTGCTTGTAGGCCGATTCCTGCCGCTCGCCCAAGAGCCGCCGCGACTTCGACAGACTTGCAAGAACGGACTTTCGGATTCCACCGAGATTCGTGACGCACACCCGTTGACGACCCGGTCAGGTGGCCTCGGTTCCTTCCCGACCATTCCCAAATGATAAGACCATCGAGCGGACGTTGTTTGCGCGACGCTCAGCCACTGACCGGCGGCGAAGTTCGAGGACTGGCTGCCATTGAGGTGGAGGAAGGCATGGACGGGTCGGACTACTGGACGTTGACCGGAGACGACGGTGGGCTTCACCGATGTCGCCTGCTGAACTGCTTTCAGTTTGGCTCCAAGGAATATGCCCTGTTGCTCCGTGATCGCGATGTCGCCCCGTTGCCCGGTCAAGACGGTTCCGGCGATGAAGTCGGCCCGACCACGGTCATCATGGAGCTGATCCAGAACGCGGCTGGCGAGGCCATCTTTCGGACGATCGCTGACGACGAGGAATTCCAAAAAGTCGTCGCTTATCTCCGGGAGCTCACCAGCCCGGAATGCTCTGGCGAGTTGGACGATGCCTAACCCTGTTTATTCACGGCGTCGTAGCCGAGTTCGCCAGCACTCAGGTCGTGGTCCGCTGTTTCACTGAATTCTTGCGAATTCAGCTACTTCTACTGTCCGTTGGTCTTTATCAAATCTAAGGTTTTGTGGGACATTCTCTTCGGGGGTTTTGTGAACCAGGAAGGGAGTCTGCCATGGATGG
>JAYTIB010000884.1:0-7741 GCA_043732205.1 Schlesneria sp.
AGTGGCATGAAGGAAACCAGCGGCGCGGTCGGGGTCGAGTTGACGTTGCCGACGAGCGGCGTGGGGCGAGTGGGAGACAAAAGTTTACGCACCTACAAGCACGATGCGCAAGCGAGTGAGTTTTCAGACACACACTCGCTTGCGCATCGTGCTTGTATGCCTAATCCTGCCGCTCACCTCAACTGGTTCTTGTCGGCAAGGCCGGAGTTTGTTGGTGGACGCGCGGCGCGGCGGGTCGCGACTACTCGCGGCGCTTGTGACGCTGTCGCTGCGTGATGATTCGTTCCAGCGCCGGCTTCGGCGTGCCGTCCGCCCGCATCACTCCGGCGAACGGGAACTGATGCGGATCGCCATCCGAGAAGTGCGACAAGAACACCCCCGCGACAATCGGCTTGGCCAGCAACAGTTCCATCACACGGTCCACGCATTCCGCCTGGGTGTCCTCGGCACATGCCGCGGGCCACAGCCGTGATTCGACCTCCCAATCCGGGTACGAGAGCGGGTCGTCATCGCCACTGGACGGACAGGCCAGTGTGACGTGAATCGGCAGGTTCAAGACGCTCCACGAATCGATCAGGCGCGAGATGTCCATCAGATCGCGCCGCGCACTGCCGCGCGGCAGATAACCCATCGCCAGTTCCAGGTTCACTCCGGCCAGCCCCACCCCCGACCGGTGCAGGGCGTCGACAAACTGCAGCGGCGACAAGCGGTGTTGGCCGCGCGCCTGGTAGTCACCCCACGGCTGGTCGACGCGGATGATCAACTGGGCTTCCTCGTCGATCTGCTTGGCCACCCCCAGCACACTGGCGGTCAGCATCAGCCGGTTTTCTTCGTTCAGGGTCAGCGCGCCGCCGGAATTGGCCCGCGCGACGACTTCCCAGATGCGAATCCGTCCCACGTAGCGCGACAGGGCGGTTTCCGCGAAGTCGCAGATGAAGCTCCGCAGGTTGAAGACATCGTGCTCCCAGCGGGCCAGCCAGGGTGGCAGGCCGTCGGGACCGAGGTCGATCAACGGCCCGGCGCGAACCAGCAGTTTCTGTTGCTCGCCCTTCTGCTGCTCGCACCATTCCAGTTGCCGGTCGATCGGCTCCCAGTTGTACTCCCCTTCGACGGCTTCGATGGTGCGCCAGGGAACGGCCACGGTCGCGGCGTTGAAGGCGGCGTTGAACAGCTCGTTCGCTTCGGGACGGGGACTCGAACTTTGCAGCTCGCAGCCCACACTGGCCGGCAGGCTGCCATACCGCTGCAGTCGACCCGCCAAGGCTTGCGAGGCGTAGGCCAGCGTCAGAATCTCGGCGGCGCGAAAGGCATGTTGCAGGGCCTCGGTCGCCAATCGGGTGGCGGCTTCGGGATCGCCCTGTGACGACGCGGCCCTGGCAAACGCCCGGTGAGCGGCTTTCGACGGTTCAGCAAATGAGGCGGGAATCTGCATTCCCGCCAGTTCCCAGTTCGAGGCCTGATTTCGAACCTGAACGATCTTGCCGCGCGCCAGTTCCACGACCAACAGGTACGGCTGCTCCCGCTCGGGAAGCGAGGCGGTGATGACGATCGGCCGGCCGAAGTCCGGGACCGGAAACGCCACGTGAAACTTGCTGCTTTCTGAAGTGACTCGCCGACAGCCGACGATGTCACCGTCGACCTCGATCCGCGTCGGAAAGACGCGCCCATCCGCACCCGACAGGTAGCCCCGATAGACCTCGGGCCAATCCTCCATCAACGATGCCGGGTGGACGGCGAAACGGATCAAGCCCATGCGCGGCCCCGGCGTGCTAAGGAGAGCAGTGATTGGTTGAGGTTGAACACACAGTCAATCCGCAGCCGAAGGCCATCTCGACAGAAAATGCGACGCGCGTGAAAGCCGGCAACTGATGCCCGCGATGAACTCCGCGATTCGCTGATGGAAACGATCGCGCCGGTTGGAAAGTTCGCGGCAGTGTAGTTCTGTCGTCCGGGTTGTTCAACAATGTCGCCAATGTTAGGCTCGCCGCTGCTTGATCCTGATTCACCTTCCATCTTCCAACCGGCACCATCCACCACCACGATGTCCACTCCAGCTTCGTCGATCCCGTTTCTTCACAGCCACCTCGCGGGTCGGACTCCGGTCCGCGGCAAGGTGCGCGATGTCTACGACTTCGGCGATCGCCTGCTGTTCATCGCGACCGACCGCATCAGCGCGTTTGACTGGATTCTGCCGAGCGGCATTCCCGACAAGGGGCGCGTGCTGACCCAGATCAGCCGGTTCTGGTTCCGGTTCCTCGACGTCCCGCACCATCTGCTGAGCATGAATCCCGCAGACGTGCCGCTGCCCGAGGGAACGAATCTGGATGACCTGGTCGGGCGCAGCATGGTCGTCCGCAAGACGAAAGTCTTTCCCGTGGAATGCGTGGTGCGGGGCTATCTCGCCGGTTCCGGTTGGAAGGAATACAAGGCATCGCAGACTGTCTGCGGATTGAAGCTGCCCGCCGGTCTGTGTGAAAGCGATCAACTCCCCGCCCCCATCTTCACGCCGGCGACCAAGGCCGAAACCGGACATGACGAAAACATTCCGTTCGAACGGATGTGCGAGATCGTCGGGACGGAGCGAGCCACCGCGCTGCGCGAACTGAGTCTGCACATCTACACCCGGGCCGCCGAGTACGCGCGCGGCCGCGGCATCATCCTCGCCGACACCAAGTTTGAGTTCGGCCTGCTCGACGACCAGATCATCCTGATCGACGAAGTGCTGACCCCCGACAGCTCGCGCTTCTGGCCCGCCGATCAATACGCGCCCGGCGGTGGCCAGCCCAGCTACGACAAGCAATTCGTCCGCGACTGGCTGGAATCGACCACGTGGGACAAGAACAGCCCGCCCCCGCCGCTGCCCGCGGACGTCATCGAGCGCACGCGGTCCAAGTACGTCGAAGCGTTTGAACGGCTGACCGGCGAGCCGTTCGCGTGGAAGTAAGGAATTGCAAAGTGTCAATTGCTAATTGCAAATTGCAAATTGGAAAGGCAATCCCCTCGCGTCTCTCCCCACTTTGCACTTTGCAATTAGCAATTCTCAATTTGCAATCTCTTCCCCCCGTCGCCCGTCGCGAGGCGTCACGGCGATGACCACCCACGACCCGGCCGCGCCGCCCGCACCATCCCTGCCGCGCAACGTTCGCGTTCTCGGTCTGGCCAGTCTGCTGAACGACATTGCCAGTGAGATGATCTTTCCGCTGCTGCCAGGCTTCCTGCTGACTCTGACGGCCGGCAACAAGTTCGCGCTGGGGATGATCGAGGGACTGGCCGACTCGGTCGCCAGTCTGCTCAAGCTGTGGTCCGGCGAATGGTCTGATCGAGCGGGGCGACGCAAGGGATTCGTCGTCTTCGGATACTCGCTGGCGGCGCTGATCCGGCCTTGGATCGGTGCCGTCGGCAGCATCTGGCAACTGGCGGTGATCCGGGTGGGCGACCGCATCGGCAAGGGGATTCGCACGTCGCCGCGCGATGCCATGATCGCGGACTCGACCGAGCAATCGCAACGCGGCCGCGCCTTCGGATTTCATCGCGCGATGGACCACTTGGGCGCGGCGATCGGTCCGCTGCTCGCCACCGCGTTCCTGTGGTTCTGGCCGGACCAGATCCGCACGCTGTTTCTACTGAGTCTGTTCCCCGGCCTGCTGGTGGTCGCGCTGGTGGTCTTCGGCTTGAAGGAAGCCAAACCAACCCGCAGCGTCAGCGAGGGCGAGCCAGATGCGGCACCCGATCGCGTGAGCAGCGACAAGCCCGTCGCACCGCGTGTCCATCTGACGCTGGCCCCGTTCGACGCGAACTTCCGGCTGTTCCTGCTCGCGTTGGTGATCTTCTCACTCGGCAACTCGAGCGACGCCTTCCTCCTGCTGCGCGCCGAGGAACTCGGCGTGCCGAAGGTCTTGCTCCCGGTGTTGTGGTGCCTGTTCCACATTCTGAAAAGCTCGGGCAATCTGTGGTGTGGTGCCGGGGTCGATCGCTACGGGCCGAAGCCGTTCATCCTGCTCGGCTGGTTGGTCTACGCGGTCATCTACCTCGGCTTCGCTCTGGCGGTGAATGCATGGCAGGTCTGGGTGATCTTCCTTTGTTATTCGCTCTTCTACGGATTGACGGAGCCGGCCGAGAAGACTCTGGTCGCGGCACTCGCGGGACCGGAGAGAAAAGGACTCGCGTTCGGCTGGTTCAACTTCGCCATCGGAGTGTCGACGCTGCCCGCCAGTCTGTTGTTCGGCGCGTTGTATCAGGTATTCGGCCCGTTGACGGCCTTCGGAGTCGGTGCCGCACTGGCCCTGGTGGCTTCGGTGCTGGTGAGCCTGGTCCGCATGCCGCCGATTCCCCGCTGATCCCTCGTGCGAGGGACGTGAGGCGTTCGAATCGTTTAACCCTGAGCCAACGGCGAAGGTGGAGCGGGCAGACGCGTCCTTCTCCGCTGGTACTGTCGGCACACGCTTCGGGGCGCTGGCCCCCTACACCTTCGCCGTTGGCTCAGGGTTAAACGACTTTGTCCGGGACGTGCGCGGTGGAAGAGTCGGAAAATCGCCGGATCGGCTTCAAACTCGCGTGCCAGCGGAAGAGCCGATCATTGAAAAACCCGTGGAATTGCCGCGTTTTACAATTCTTTTTCACTTCAACCAAAACCGATTGACACATTCTGCCGGTTGCGAATAAACACCCCCTCGTCCATCTCCCAAACACATTTCGATTGCGATTCGAGCCGAACGATCGACTCCGGTTCCGGCCTCGCTGCCGCCCTTGGTGACAGCGTGACTGTTCGTCGGTGATCTCACTTCGCGCCTGCGGTGAAGTGCGCCTGTCTCCCGTTTCCCCAATCCGTTTGTACGGCCCCGCGGCCGTTTTCCACCGAAGACTTCGCGTCCGACGGACCGTCCATCGTGCGCGCCGACTTCGGCACATCGTCCCTTCCCGATCATGGTGACCGCATGACGAATTCTCATCCCGATGTGATCCCGTTTCCCCAGCGTGCCGCGGCCCCCGTGGCCGAACCAGCCCCCAACGTCCTGATCGTGACCTGCGATCCGGACCTGGCCTGGCGACTGGAGAACGACGTCCGTTCCGCCGGACTGACCACCCGAGTGGTCAACTCCTACGACGCGGCGGCCCAGTCACTCAGCCTGCAAGCCTGCGAGGTCTGCCTCGTCGGACCACTGGCACCGGGTGAGACCGCGGGTTCGCTCGCCGGGTTGATTCAGCAAAAGGGCTGGTCGTCCCAACTGGTCTGCCTGGTGGCCGCGCCGTCCGATGACGCTCCGCAAATTCTCCCGGCGGCGAACGGCATCGAACTGCTGACACAGCCGTACACGTCATCAACCTTCGCGTTGACGCTCGCGTCCGCCGTTCAGCGTTCGAAGCTGATGGCCGAGAACCGCCGCCTGCGCCGGCAACTGAGCAACCGCAACCTGCGGGACATGGTCGGTCACAGCCCGGCCATGCATGCCCTGCGTCAACAAGTGCAAACCATCGCCGATCACAACGGCTGCGTTCTGATCCAGGGCGAACCGGGTTCGGGCACCGACCTCGTGGCCCAGGCCATTCACGATTCCGGCCGCCGCGCCCACCGCCCCTTCATCAAAATCGATTGCAGCGTGCTCTCCGCCGAAACGCTGGAAGCAGATCTGTTCGGCCAGTGCGAAGCCGCGCCGATGGGACAGACGATCCGACACGCCGGCCGGTTGGAACTCGCCGACGGTGGAACGCTGCTGCTCGAACAGGTGCAGTTTGTCGCCCTGCCGGTCCAGAAGCAGATCACCGCGCTGATCCGCGAGCAGTGCTTCATTCATCCGCAGACCAACGAGCGGATTCGGTTCGATGTCCGGTTCGTCTTCGGAGCCAACGTCGATCTGGTCAGCCAGGTGGACAAGGGACTGTTCCGCCGCGATCTGTACGAAGAGGCTTCGCAAACCCGCCTCGAACTACCGACGCTGCGGTCCCGCAAGGACGACATCGCGCCGCTCACCGAACACTTCCTGCGGCGAGTCGCCGGTCGCGAAGGGAAGCCGCCCCGTTCGCTCACGCTCGACGCACTGCACCTGCTGCAACGGCACGACTGGCCGGGCAACACGTGCGAACTGGAAAACGTCATCGAACGGGCGTGTGCCCTCGATTGGGGCGGCAAGCTGACCGCGTCGATGATCGAGCCGTGGCTCACACCGCGCGACGTCACCGAAGAAGAAGCCGACGGACTGCCCGGCCTGACGCTCGCCGAGATGGAACGCAAGCTGATCGAAGCGACGTTCAACCGGTTCGCAGGCAACCGCGAAAAGACCGCCAAGGCGCTGCAAATCGGCATCCGCACGCTGTCCGGCAAGCTGAGAGAGTACGGCTATCCCCCCCGCGGCGGACCCGGCTCCAACCTCAAGGGCTGGACCCCCGCCCCAACGATCGCTCTGGAAACCCTCGAATCGATCGAGTCCGAACAACGCGCCGCCTGATCCGCGTTGGGCAATCATTCAGCCCGGTTGCCCGATGCAACCGGGCTGTTTCATTGAAGGTGACTTCTTCGATCGATTCGCGCGCTTCGCCAGAGCCTTCATTTCAAATCCCATTTTTCAGAACTCAAATCTCTGCGGTCATTCCCATGCGACTTCCGCAAACACTCCTGTGCTGCGCTCTCTGTCTGCTGACCGGTTGCGCCATGTTTCCGCAACAGGCAGCTTCCCCGTTCCTGACGAGCAACGTGTCGGAGACGGATCTTCAATCGCTCGCTCCCGGCGAGTGGTGTCGGGTGCAGATGATCGAAGTGCGCGACGGACAAACGCGAACGAGGACCGAGCACATCGGACTGATCACGCAGGTTGACGCGGAGTCTCTGACGATGGACAAGGTCTCGACGCGTCGTCGGTTTGATCACGCATTCACTAGAGTTCCATACTTGTCGCGACTCTATAGGTCCACGATGGCCTTCCCGCCGGACGAACCATTCCCGGTGATCCTGTCACGGACCCGCATGGCCCATGTCGAACGGATTTCGCCCGAGCAAGCCGCAGAGTTGAAGCAACCGTTCGAGCGAATCGGCATCGACTTCGATTTCAATGTGGACGATCAGGGCCGCCACCAAACGACGCCCGTCTTGCACACATCGCGAGAAGTCCGCGCCGAACCGTGATGTTGAAAAACGTAGAGCAGGCGGCTCGCCTGCTCCGCTTGCCTGTTGAATTCACAGGCGAGCCGCCTGCGCTACGACTTCGTTGTCGCGCAATCACACCGCGCGGTCTTTCTTCTTCGGCACACCGTGCTGCCAGAACAGTCGGTCATCGGTCACGAATCCCATGCGCAGCGCACAGTGCAGGCAGTACTTTTCGTGCCGCCGGGAAACGTAGATCTCGCCGTTGAGGAGCGGGTGCAACCAGTCCTCGACGGGAGTGGCAACATTTCCTGGCGGGATCAGCCGGAACGCGCTAGCGTCCGGTTCTCGCTGGGGTCGCACGTTCAAACCGGGGCTAGCGCCCTGCGGCTCATTGAGCCAGGGAGATTTGCCGCACTCTCCTCGACCCGATCTTGGCGACACAGTTCACGCCAACTGTTCGGACGCGGTAACATGCCGCCTCGGGATGAGATCGTGAAGAAGCCTTCTGGAGAGGACCGTTTCTGATGGACCGACTGCTCGCTGTCTTGGCCGTGTTCGCCTTCGCCGCGTCGACGCAGGCCGCCGAGCCCTATGTCTCGACCGGTTTCCTGCCGTTGCCGTCCGACATCCCGATCGGCCCGATGTCGGCTGTGGCGGTGGATG
>JAYTIB010000885.1:0-20164 GCA_043732205.1 Schlesneria sp.
GCGGAACAGACCTCACCAGCCTGATGCGGGCGGAGTTGCTGACTCCCACCCGCGTCGTCGACCTCAAGCGCATCCCATCGCTGCACGAGGTGACTCGTGTCGAGGACGGCGTGCAGATCGGCTCGCTGGTCACGCTGACCGAGTTGGCCGAACATCCGCTGCTGAGTGGCTACCGTTCGCTGTTCGACGTGGTCGAAGGCGTGCGGGCCATTCAGATTCAGGGGAGCGGCACTCTCGGTGGCGATCTCTGCCTCCTGCCGAACTGCTGGTACTTCCGCAGCGGCTACGGATTGCTCGCGCTGGAGAATGGCGAATCGCTGCCCGAGACCGGCGACAACCGCTATCACGCGATCCTCGGCAACAGCGGCCCGGCGAAGTTCGTCAACGCCTCACGCTTCGCGCCGGCATTGATCGCTTGGGGCGCCAAGGTCCGGGTCATCGGTCCGGCGCCCGATCAGGCGGAATGGCTGCCGCTGGAATACTTCCACATCACCCCGAAGACCAACGGCCAGGGGAACACCGTGCTGAAGCCGGGCCAGTTGATCTCGCACGTCTGGCTGCCGGACGCGGTCGATCTCGCCAGCGCCACCTACGAAGTTCTGCAGATGGAGGGTCTCGATTGGCCACTGGCGGCGGCGGGCGTCACCGTGCGTGTGGAAGGGGGCACGGTCCGTCAGGCGAACATCGTGATGGGCCATGTCGCGCCCGTTCCGTGGATCGCGCACGAGGCTGCCCGACTGCTGCTCGGCCGACCCCTGAACGAGGAGACCGCCGGCATGGCGGCGGACGCGGCCGTGGCCCATGCCACACCGCTGTCGATGAACGAATACAAGGTTCAACTGGCCCGCACCGCCGTCAAACGGGCACTGCTCAAGGCCGTCGACAAACTCGACACGTAATCGGCTCCGTCCGAGCGGGGGATGTCAGTCCCCCGGTTCCGCATCCACTCCTGTTCCAATGACAATCCACCGCACTTAATGGAGTGCTTCCCATGTCGAATGAACTTGAAGTCCTTCAGCCCGGTCCACGGTGCCGCAGCCTGTTGTCCAAGGGGATGTACATCAACCACGGTCTGCCGCAGGGCAAGGAAGTCGCCGGCGACGGCAACTTCTGGTGCGGCCAAACCCAGACGATCTATGGACCCGACGACAAGGTCTGCGATGGTGACCGGTGTACCAACACCTCGCGCACGTGCTACGAGAGCTGATGCCGACTTGGCGATCTTGTAGCGCGAAGCAGGACGGGCAAGAGTGCTCATCCTCCGATTGATCGCACTTTTCAAACAACCCCGCGCGGCGTTCGCGCCGCGGCGGGGTTGCTCGTTGACGAGTTGCCGCGTCCCGGCGACAATCAGCCGCGTTGGTCTTGAATGAACCCGCCCGCGTCCAGGAGCCTGATCATGCGTTCCGTTCCGTTGCTGTCGATCGTCCTTGTACTGACCGCCGCCGGGCTCGCGCCCGCCGCGCAAATCACCGGGGATTACCTTGAGGCCCGCACCTGCGATGTCTACACCGGTCCCTGCTTCGCCAATGCCGAAATGGATCTGGCGGGCAAAGAGGCCGTGCTGGCGTGGAAGGTCAACAAGGGATCTTGGAACGACGTGAAGCTCGACGGACTCGGTGTCGCACTGGTCGCGACCTCCGAAAAGACGATGGGCTCCAGCCCGTACTTCAAGATGCATGCGGGCAAGATTTCGTCCGTGATCCTGGTGGACGAACGGGCCGACAGCACGCAGCGCGACGCCTTGGTCGCGTTCGTGAAAGACTCCGCGAAAGAGTTCACCGCGAACATTCAAAAAGTGGTCGCCGTTCCGTTCGAGTTGGTGAATGACCTGGAAGCGGGGAAGGGGACGTTTGTCGCCGGAACATTGGCCAAGATCGAAACGCGGGCCCTGGGCAAGGGGGACTGCGTCTGCTCCAACGAACAGGTCTTTTACGATCCGCTCTCGCCGGTGAGGAATTCCCGGCCGGCATTGGCGAGCACGCTCAGCTACACCGGCGACGGATTCGACCGGACGTGGACCACGCACGGTCAACGCAGCGCGTTCCTCGCCACGTTCCGGCGATAGTGGTCGAACGACTTTGATTTGCGCAGTTCTCGTAGCACGGACGCCTCGTCCGTGCGTCAGGTCCAAGCGGACCGACTCGCACGGACGAGGCGTCCGTGCTACGAGTCAACCGCTCACTGGAGATTGCTTGATGAATCGTTTTTGTTTCGGTGCGGCCTGCGTGGTCATTGGCTGGACGTCTTCACTGATGGCGGCCGACGGCAAACTGGTCCCGGTGGAAAAGGCTCCCGCAGGAGTTGCCGAGAAGATCGCCGCCACATTGAATCCCGTCGGTCAACAGGTCGTCATCGACACCGGCGCGACGTGTACTGTCTGGCTCGCGAAAGAGCTGCCGGTCAAGGCGGACTTCAAGCCGTCGCTGTCCGTGAAGTACCCGCTCGCGCAGGGACAGCTCGTGGGAGTTCTAGAAGTCGTGAAGAAGTCCGGGTTCACCGACTTTCGCGGCCAGGAAGTTCCGGCAGGTGTCTACACGCTGCGCTATGGCCAGCAGCCGGTCGATGGCAACCACGTCGGCACCAGCGACCTGGCCGACTTCCTGCTCGCCATCCCCGCCCAGGCGGACACCGATCCCGCCACTCCCGCAACGCCGCAAGACCTTTTCAAGCTGAGTGCGAAGACGGCGGGTTCGAATCATCCCGCCATCTACTCGCTGCTGCCGCCGACAGCGGACGACAAGACACCGGCACTGGCTCACGAAAAGGAATTCTGGATCCTGCGCCTAACCGCCGACGGCAAGTCGGCGGGCACCGCGGTCAAGATTCCCCTGCGAGTCGTGATCGTCGGCGTGTCGGAGGGATGAAAACTTCCGCGTGCCGCAAGTTGTGGGCAGTTGGGCCGAATCGAACTTCACTCGAATGGAATGTTGCCGGGCGAATGACACCGACAGATTGAGGACCGAGATGACTCAAACACAATTACTCCACGAATTCGGCCAGCTCGCAGTCCCTGAACAATTGGAACTCTTGCGGGAAGCTCTTCGCCTGATGCAGCAGTCAATGCCTGTCAACGAACCGTGTTCAACGGGCGTTTCGGCGAAGAAGAGTCTGTCCGACGCGGCCAACTTGCTGTTCGACGACTATGCCAACGATGTGGAACTGACGAGCTTCACCGCCCTCGACGGGGAGCCGGTCCATGCGGCGCAGTGAAGTCTGGCTGATCAATCTCGACCCCACGGTCGGCTCCGAGATTCGGAAGACCCGCCCGGCGGTCATCGTCAACGATGATGCGGTGGGGGTGTTGCCGCTGAAAGTGATCGTCCCCATCACCGATTGGAAGGACCATTACGACGTCGCCGCGTGGATGGTGCGGATCGATCCCGATCCAACGAACGGCCTAGGCAAGGTCTCCGCCGCAGACGCCTTTCAAGTTCGATCCGTCTCGCAACAGCGGTTCGTC
The DNA here is from genome assembly GCA_043732205.1 of Schlesneria sp. Lineage (GTDB taxonomy): Bacteria > Planctomycetota > Planctomycetia > Planctomycetales > Planctomycetaceae > Schlesneria. Next base: position 3,464 of record JAYTIB010000885.1, read on the forward strand.
AGGCAGATCGGCCGGCTGAACACGACTCTGATGGATGAGATCGCAAAGGCTCTCGCGGCGGTGTTGGCGATTGGCTGATTTCGCCGGATGCCTGATTGCACCGTCGCGCGAAGAAACCGCGTCCGCCGTCGCCGGTCAGGAGTACAGCTTGGCCACGTAGTCGCCGTAGCCGTTGTACTTCAAGGTGGGAAACGTCTTGCCGGTGCCGAGCATCTTGTCGGTTGTCTGGGGCCAGCGGGGATGCGGCACGTCGGGGTCGACGTTTGCCTCGAACCCGTATTCGCGCGGGATGAGCGTGTTCCAGAATGTTTCCGGCTGCTTCCCCGTCAGGGTGATGCGGACGATCGACTTGATGCTCTTGAAGCCGTACTTCCACGGCAGCACCAGCCGCACGGGTGCCCCATGCTGTTTCGGCAGCGGCTCGGCGTAGATCCCGGTGGCGACAAACGCCAGTTCGTTCATCGCCTCGGTCATCGTCATCCCTTCGGTGTACGGCCAGGGAAACGACCTGTCGGCCATGTTCGGGGCTTCGGTCGGGCGGTTGAATGTCTCGAACTGTACGAACTTCGCCGCCGGCTCCGGTTCGACCATCTTCAACAGCGCGTGCAATGGGAAGCCGGTCCAGGGGACGCACATCGCCCACGTTTCGACACACCGGTGGCGGTAGGCCCGCTCTTCGAATTCAAACTTGCCGTGCAGGTCATCCAGATCGAAGGTCATCGGCTTGGCACAGAGTCCGTCCACCTTCACCTGCCACGGTGTCGGCGTGAAGCGGTCGACGTGCAGATACGTCTGCTTGCTGGTCGAGAACTCGTAGAAGTTCGTGTAGATCGCGGCGGCCTGCTGCGGCGTCTCGGGCCGCCCGTATTCGAAGGCCGCGTTCCGTTCGGCGGGATAGACCTGCTTCGAAGCCTTGGGGATCTGGATATCGGCCGCGGCCTTCAGTTTCTCCGTGTCGGGTTGGTGTTCTCCGCAACCGACGAGCAGGGAACTCGCCAACATCCCCACCGACCCCAGCCCAATCGACGCGAGGAATTCACGGCGGTGTTGCGAACGGTTGCGGTAGACGCCTTCGTCCGTCAGCCTGTGCAGCGACGGATCCCAGATTTTGCGGCTGATGAAATTCATCGGTTCGGTCCTTCGTGCTGGTGAATGGGCGGACGCAGTGTACCCGAAGCCCCGGCGTTTGGGCTAGACGCCCGACTCGCGGGAGCCTTCGGGGTTCCACTCCAACTTCGGGAAGTGGCGGAACCAAAGCCAGGCGAATTTGGGTTGAATGCGAAGGCCACGACGGCCGTCGCCGAGGGTGCAGAACAGCAATTCCTCAGCAAGGGGTCAGGCACCGGATGAGTGTTGTTCTGCACCCCGTCGCCGATGGCTGCGGGTTAAACGATGAATTGCCGGTTCACACAGGAAACGACCGATGACTGATGCTTCTCGAATCAACCAAGCGATCACTCTCCTGCGCGACGCCTATGGCCACGTTGAAGTGCCAGAGGACGAAGCCACGTGGTCCCGCTTCCTGCGCGTCCTGATGGGACTTTCGGGCGACCATCCCGCCAGCGGAGCCTTGTCCGAACTGCTGCAGTCATCCCCCCTGGCAACGCCACGCGAATCTGAGGCCGCGTCGGCTGGAACGCTGGTGGAACTCCTCAAGCCGATTCCGCGCGGACCGCAAAAGGCGTCGGTGGTGCGGGCTGTCGCCGCGTGGTGGCTGTCGCAGTTTGGTGATGAACGTTCCCCCGCATGGTCGGGCGGTGTCGCCGCCTACCGCGAGTCACTCCGGCAGATCCGCGGCCTCGGCCCGGCCACCGTCGACGAACTGCTGTTGTTTGCCGCGGGACTGCCGGTTTTTCCCGTCGATCGCACGGCCCTGCGCGTTGCGGTCCGTCACGGTTGGCTCGTCCTGCCTGTCGACGACGAGGAAGCACAATCGTTCTTCGTGCGCGGCTTGGACCAATCGAATCTCGAACGGCAGGAACTGTCGCGGTTGCTCGGCAAGGTTGGCGAAGCCCATTGCGGCCGCGAGCCCCGGTGCGACGGCTGTCCCTTGCAGTCGGTCTTGCCCGAGGGCGGACCGCGCGACCCGCAGAGCTGCTGATTGCTGAGCGGCGAATGCGGAGTGCTGGGTGGTCAGGCGAGCGGCAGATGAAAGTTTGCCCACCTACAAGCACGATGCGCAAGTACAAGCACGATGCGCAAGTACAAGCACGATGCGCAAGCGAGTGTGTCTGGAAACTCACTCGCTTGCGCTGCGTGCTTGTAGGCCTATTCCTGCCACTCGCCCAAGTCGTGCGACAACTCCTACAACCGGCACGGTCACCTGCAGACCGGCAAGTTTCGCCGATTCGTACAGTCTTCGTTATCGGACCAGCTTCAACCCTGCCGATCTTTCCCCTGAGACTGTGGGAGGAATGGGGAGGAGGTGCGGCCATGAGATATGACCGGGTAGTGATTGGAAATGGATCGGACGCGGTCCGCGCTGTGATCGCTGGATCGGAACAGGGACAGCGGGTCGCCTTGATTCGCTCGTCCGATGCGGGCACTGATCGCGTCACATCTCGAATGCTGCGTCGCGCCGCAGACCGTCTGTTCGAGGCCGGGTTGGTGTCGATGACCGGGTTCCGCAGAGAAGTCGCCCGCGACGTCCAATCGCAACAAGCGGCGGATCACGCGGAACTGGTACGGCTGGGCGTCGACGTGTTTGCCGGCGACATTCGGTTTGCGGATTCGAAGACCGTTGCGGTGGGGACGGAGTTGTTGGCGGCTGAGTCCATCGTGCTCGCGTGCGGAACCAAGTCGACGCCGCTGGGGCAGGCGCCGTTTGATGGTCAGGTTGTGCTCGCCGCGGAACAACTGCTGTCGTTGGACGGGTTGCCGCACTCGATGATCGTGGTCGGAGCGGGTCGGACGGGACTCGATCACGCCATCGTGTTGGCGATGCTCGGCGTCGAGGTTACGGTCGTCGACGAACACTCCAGCCACTTCGATCTTTGTGGCGGGTTGATGAACGCGGCCCTGTTCGAAGCCCAGTCGCTCGACATCGCGTTTCGACTGGGTGACGAAGTGATCGGTGTCGAGAAACGGACTGGTCCTCATCGGGCGACGGTGCGACTGGCCAGCGGACGAGTGTTGACGGCGGAGGCCGCACTGATCTGCGTTGGCCGCGAGGGCCGCACTGCGGGACTCGACTTGGAATCCGCCGGCGTGGGTCTCGATGAACACGGCCGAGTCTGGTGCGATGCGGATGGCCGGACATGGGCGACACACATCATCGCGGTCGGTGATGTCATCGGCTTCCGCGCAAGCAGCGCGCTGGCGGGATGACATTCCGGAGCGCTCTTGCTTGACGGGATCCTATACTTCACGCGGCCATGACGACGTTTCCACGTTTAGCCCCAACGCCTACGGCGTGGGAGCGGACGCGGGCGAACCGTTGATCGCACGCACGCCGTTGCGGCTAAGGACCGGCGCATGAATAACTGTCGCGATAGTCGTGGATCGCTCCGCGATCCAACGTTGGTTCGCGGAGCGAACCACGACTATTAGTTCTGCGCCGATCCTAAACGTCGCACATCAGACCACGTCGAGTATCACAGACTGCGTACCAGTTCAATCGCCCGCTCGATGTCTTCGGCGAGTGGTGCGGCGAACGTCTGCCAGTCGTGGGTGATCGGGTGCGCAAACGAGATTTCGGCGGCATGCAGCGCCTGGCGTCCGATGTAGGGGGACATGGGCGCGCGAGGCGACTGGCCCGGTTGCGGCACTTCGCGATCGGGCTTCAAGGCACCGAGCATGCCGTAGAAATCATCCCCAACAACGGGATGTCCGATCGTGGCGAAGTGGACGCGGATCTGATGCAGCCGTCCCGTGCGCGGCCGGGCGCGGACCAGCGTGTGGCGCGGATAACGCTCGATCACTTCAAAGTTGGTCTTCGACGACTTGGCATCGAGGGCATCCGCCTGGCACGACATCAGGGCACTGGCTCCACCGCGGGCACGACCGATCGGCAGATCGATCGTCCCGTCGTCCGGCTTCACAATCCCGTCGACAATCACCACGTACGACTTGGCGATCCGCTCGCGCTGAAACTCAATCGACAGCAACCGGTGCGACAAATGATCCTTCGCCGTCGCCACGATCCCGCTGGTGTCGCGATCCAACCGGTGGACGATTCCCGGCTTCTTCTGTCCGGGATAGTCGGATTGCCGGTCGAGATAGTGCTGCAGGGCGTTGGTCAACGTGCCGGACGGGTTCATGCCGGTCGGATGAATGATCAATCCCGCCGGCTTGTCGACGATCAGCAGCCACTGGTCCTCGAACACGATCCCGAACGCGATCTCTTCCGCCGGCATCAGATTGTCGGGGGGTTCCAGCAGCCGCACCGACACCGATTCCCCGGTAAAGACTCGCTGATCGGGCGCGGCGACCGACCCGTTGACCGTTACCTGCCCAGCGCGCACGAGCCGATGCAGTCGCCATGCGGTATAGCTGCGCAGGTGCCGCGCCAGAAACGTGTCGACCCGCGTTCCCGACAAATAACGTTCAACGACGGCAGTGGCAGAATGCATGGCAGGGGAGGGGAGGGCGGGTGACAACGGGAAATAACGAGTGGGACGAGTAGAAGTTAACGAATGAAGAGACGAATGCAACGAGAAGAAGACAGCGTCCCCTGCTTCTGTCGGGGTCGCGGGTCAGCTCGAATTGCCGTTCCCAGTAGAACCGGGGCGCGTGGTTTGACGCGGCTTCCAAAGAATCAGGTATGCCGAGAGCAGCACCGATGGAAGGGCGATCGCCACATAAGGGATCAACAAATCCTCCACTTCACGGACACCGCCTCTTGCAGACCAAACACGATACACGAAGCGAAGTGCGCCATCGTGCGAGCGGATGAGATAAGTCTCGTCACCAGATGATTCGGCGATAATCTCCTCCGTGAGGATGTGGCTTCGCAACCAACCGACCATCAACACGCATGCCGTAATCAGCAGCGCGCAGCCAGTGGTTCGTCGTCCGCCATAGTAGAATTCCCGCATCATTCGCTCCCCGGCCCGTGATTCTACCACTGGCAGGGACTCGACCCACGACCTTCTCGTTCCTGGTCACTTTCCCGTCGGTATCTTTCTCGCCAGAATATCAGCGATCATCGATCCGTGGCTCATTCTGACAATGGGAGACTCCGTCATGCAGCGTCGCGAATTCTTGGCGTCATCCGCGCTCAGTGTTGCTGGAGCCGCCTCCTTGCTCGCCGCGGACGCGCCGGGAAAAGCCGTTGCCAGCGAGCGAGTGCGCGTCGGTTGCGTCGGGACCGGCGGCCGGGCGTTCAGCCTCGTCAACGCTTTCTCGCGCAACAAGAACTGTGAAGTCGTGGCGCTGGCGGATCTCGACCCTGGCAAGTTCGGACAGGCGGTCGCGGCCGTTGAGAAGAATCAGGGGAGCAAGCCGCAGACCGTCGCCGACTTTCGCAAGCTGATCGATGACAAGAGCCTCGATGCGATCGTCGTCGGCACGCCCGATCACTGGCATGCGATCCCGACGATCCTCGCGTGTCTGGCGGGGAAGGACGTGTATGTCGAGAAGCCCGACGGCCACAACATTGTCGAGGGCCAGCGCATGGTCGCCGCGATGAAGAAGCATGGTCGAGTCGTTCAGATGGGGACTCAGGCCCGCACGACCGAGCGGATGCGCACGGCGATCGAGTTCATCAAGACTGGCGCACTCGGCCGCTGCCTGGTGGCCCGCGCGTGGGAGAGCGCGAAGCAGGGGAGCATCGGCTTTCCCAAGGATCGCGAGCCGCCGGAAGGAGTCGACTACGACATGTGGCTCGGTCCCGCGCCGAAGCGGCCGTTCAACCCGAACCGTTTTCATGGCCGCTGGCGGTGGTTCTATGACTATGGCACGGGCGATCTCGGCAACGACGGCGTGCATCGTCTCGACATGGCGAGTTGGGCGTTGTCCGCCGCGTCGGAGGCTCAAGGAGACGGACCGCTCGGCCTGCCGAGTACCGTCGTGACGGGAGGCGGCAAGTGGTACTTCGACGACATGCAGGAATGGCCCGACACGCTGCAAGTCAACTACGAGTACGGCGGTCTTTCGTCTGTCAGTTCCTCACCCCTCGCCCCTGTTCTGAGGGGAGAGGGGCCGGGGGTGAGGCGTTCTTCTGCTTCTGCTGCTGCTCCGAAGCTGCTCACTTACGAGATGCGGATCTGGACGCCGTACAACTTTCTCGGCGAGTCCGAAGGCGCGGCCGTCTATGGCGACAAGGCCCAGATCGTGATCGGCAACACCGCGTGGAAGGCGTTCGGCCCGGGCGGCCAGGTGCTGGGTGAGCACACCGGCGACAACGACGAAGCGGCTCACGTCCAGAATTTCATCGACTGCATCAAGAGTCGCAAGCGTCCCAATGCCGATCTGGAAACAGTCGGCCATCCGTCGAGTCTGCTCTGCCACATGGGCAACGTCGCCAGCCGAGTCGGCCGCAAGTTGGTGTTCGACGCGAAGACCGAAACCTTCGTCAACGACGCCGAAGCCAACGCGCTGCGGACTCGCCCCGAGTACCGCAAACCGTGGGTGTTGCCCGAGGTGTGAGGCCGGCTAGACTCTCATTCGGTTCCCCATTGGAGACGGTTCATCATGCTTGAATTGTTCGGCCATAGACGATCGGTCTGCGGTGGTGTTTCGCGGCGGGAGCTGCTTCAGGCGGGCGGGGCGGGGTTGTTTGGCCTCACGGTGCCCAGGCTGCTTCAGGCGGAAGAGGCTCTGCAGAAGGCGGGGCAGGGCGGGGAGGCTGCCCTCAAGCCTCGCGCGAAGTCGGTCATCTTCGTCATGTTGTTTGGCGGGCCGAGTCAGCTTGAGACATGGGACATGAAGCCGCTGGCTCCGAACACGATTCGCGGGCCGCTGTCGCCGATCGCGTCCCGCACGCCCGACCTCCGCGTGTGTGAGTTGCTGCCGAAGTGTGCGGCGATCTCGGACAAGTTCGCCATCGTCCGCACGCTGTCACACGACTTCAACGACCACAGCGGGGGAGGCCACTTCATTCAGACGGGCAAGCGCTGGCACATCCCCATCGGCGGCGGATTCAATGCAACACCACAGGACTGGCCGTCGATGGGGTCGGTCGTCGAGTATCTGGCATTGAACCGAATGCCTCTGAGCGGCAAGGCGCTAGCCGCCGGTCGAACGAACGACAACCGAATCACGTCACCGACGGCTAGCGCCGTGTCGCTCACCAAATCAGGACAACGAGATTCATCACCGAACCTGCCCAGCTACGTCGTCGTGCCGAACTATCTCGGCCGGTTGCAGAAGTACACGTCGAAGCTGATCCGGCCCGGAGAATATGCCGGTTGGTTGGGTCGGGGTTACGATCCGATCACGACGATGGTCAACAAGAAGAATGACGACGACGACCCGTACCAGCGTGTCTGTACCGAAGCGGAGCTGACGTTTCAGATCGAGGGACTTGTCGCGCCCGAGGCTCTGACGATCGACCGGTTGAACTCGCGGCAGTCGCTGCTCGCGCAGTTCGAGCAGCAGTTGCGGCGGCTCGATGGTGAAAAGGCGTTGTCCGCGTATGACCGCTTCCAGCAGCGGGCACTCTCGCTCGTCGCATCCGAGCGGACGCGGAAGGCGCTCGACATCAAACAGGAATCACCCGAACTGCGCGACCGGTACGGACGCCACTTGTTCGGCCAGTCGGCATTGATGGCGCGGCGACTCGTCGAGGCGGGTGTCCGTTACACGACCGTTCATTTCGACTGCCCCAACGGTTATGGCTGGGATTCGCACCAGAACAACAAGGAGGTCGAAGGCTACCTCCTTCCGAGTCTTGATCAAACGTTGTCGGCCCTGCTGACCGACCTTGATGAGCGCGGGTTGCTCGACGAAACGCTCGTTGTCTGCCTCGGTGAGATGGGTCGCACGCCGAAGCTGAACGGCGGCGGTGGCCGCGACCACTGGAGCATGCTCTTCCCCGCCCTCCTCGCCGGAGCCGGCATCCGCGGCGGCAGCGTCCTTGGCCACACCGACAAAGACGCGGCCTATGCGGTCACACCGCCCCACAGCCCGCAAGACCTCGCCGCGACGATCTACCACGCCCTCGGCATCGACCACGAACTGCGACTGCCCGACTCACTGGGTCGACCGGTGGGATTGATGGACGACGGTCAGCCGATCCTGGAGTTGTTTGGGTGAGCATGATTTAGATGCGACCTGCGAGCGACTTCTCTGCCGTTACTCGTGCCGGCTCGCTGCAGTCTGCCAATTGAAAATGCGGTGCCTGCGTTTCGTAAGCATTGTTCATGTGTCGCAACACACGCGGACCGGGCGCGGAACAGGCGTATTTCAACGGACAATCATTGGTCAAAACGGGTTTGGTGGTCGGCGCGGGACTGCGGACTTCGGCAGCGTTGAACTTTCCACAAATTCGCCTGATTCCTGCGGTTTACACAACCGGTCAAACGCGGTATATCTGCTCCGCCCCGCAGCCCGACAACGGGGTCCGGCTTGGTGTGTGGCGCAAGTCGTGCGGCGGATGCCGCGGTTTGGTTTGGATGGATCTGCTACGAAGGAGTGCAGCGTGGCATCGGTGGACGAGGTCAAAACAAAAGTCATCAGCATCGTCAGCGAACAGCTCAATGTCCCCAAGGATGACATCAAGCTGGAAAGCGCGTTCATTGCTGATTTGAAGGCCGATTCGCTCGATCTGGTCGAACTCGTCATGGAATTCGAAGACGAGTTTGGTGTCCAGATTCCCGAAGCGGATCAGGATAAAATTCAGACGGTCGGCAATGCCGTCGACTACATCATGGAGAAGCAGTGACGGATGGCCAGACGCGTCGTCGTGACAGGGATGTCGGTTGTCACTGCGCTCGGGAGTGAAGTCCCAGAGTTCTGGGAGAAGTTGTGCGCCGGCAAGAGCGGCGTCAGCCGACTCGAGCGCTTCGATTGCTCCGACTTCAAAGTGAATTTTGGCGGCGAAGTCAAAGACTTCCGCCCCGAAGATCACTTTGACGGGAAGGAAGCCAAGCGGCTCGACCGATTCTCGCAGTTCGCGCTTGCTGCGGCCCAGAAGGCCGTCCGCCAGAGTGGCATCAGCTTTCCCGCCGAACCCGATCCGTACCGCTGCGGTGTCATCATCGGCAGCGGAATCGGCGGGCTGAACGAGATCGAAGAGCAGCACGCCAAGCTGTTCGATCGCGGGCCGTCGCGCGTCTCACCGTTCATGATTCCCAAGCTGATGGTCAACGCCGCCAGCGGGAATATCTCCGTTTTTTGGGGCCTGAAGGGGCCCAGCAGTGCGGTCGCCACCGCCTGTGCGTCGGCCAGCAATGCCATTGGTGACGCCTTCCGACTGATTCAGCACGACGTGGCTGATGTCATGATCACGGGCGGCAGCGAAGCGGCCATCACACCGATGGGACTATCGGGTTTCGCCCGCATGGGTGCGCTGTCCACTCGCAATGATTCCCCCGCAACGGCCAGCCGCCCGTTTGACAAGGATCGTGACGGATTCGTGCTCGCCGAAGGGGCGGGAGTGGTTGTCTTGGAAGAATACGAACATGCACGTCGGCGCGGTGCCACCGTCTTGGCCGAAGTCTTGGGTTATGGCATGTCTTCGGACGGCTCGCACATGACGGCACCTGATCCCGAAGGGGCCGGTGCGGCACGGGCGATGAGTGATTCCTTGCGGGACGCCCGGTTGAATCCGGATCAGGTCGCCTACATCAATGCCCACGGGACGAGTACGCCGCTGGGTGACAAGGCCGAAACGAACGCCATCAAGCGGGTATTCGGATCGTTTGCCAAACAGGGACTCTGCGTGTCGAGCACGAAGAGTCAACTGGGACATCTGCTCGGTGCTTCGGGCGGAGTTGAGTTCGTCATTTCGATCCTGTGTCTGCTGAATCAGTTGGTGCCGCCCACCATCAACATTGAAAACCAGGATCCGGATTGCGACTTGGATTATGTTCCGAACACTGCGCGACCGCTCAAGCTGGATCGAGTGTTGTCCAACAGTTTCGGATTTGGTGGCCACAACGCCTGCCTAGTAGTCGGCAGCCCCAAATAACGACGTGCTCTGTGGTTGGGGCGGCAAGTCGCCCGAGAAACCCGCACGGATCACAAGGTTCCGCGATCTGGACTTGTGACTCGGCTCGGGACTGTGTTGCAAAACGTCAAAAATTCGACTCTTCTATCACACTTCCATGTGAGCCGTTCGAGCGACTCACCCTTCAGCGAGGTGTCTGGAATTCGCCGCAGGAGTGCCATTGCGGGATCGTGTCCGCCGGGTACCACGCGAAGACTGATCCCTGCCGCACTCTGAGAGAAAATGAACCAGTCACCGTCTACACGTGAAGTCGTCATCACCGGAATCGGAATCGTCAGCCCCATTGGCATTGGAGTCGACGCGTTCTGGGAAAGCCTGAATTCCGGACGGTCGGGAGTCCACCACTGCAAGTTGTTTCCCTTGACCCCGTCTCCGGATTCCATCGGGGGTGAAGTCAGTGACTTCACCGAAGAGTCGGCGAAAAAAGGTCTCCTGAAGGATCAGCGCCGGAACGTCAAGGCGATGTGCCGCGAAATCCAGTTGGGAGTCGCCTCGGCCGCCCTCGCGTTGAAGCATGGTGGCGTCGACTTGGCGACGGTCGACCACGAACGGCTGGGCGTCGAATTCGGCGCGAATCTGATGCTGAGCGCACCGGACATTCTGCAAGAAAGCTGCGCGGTCTGCTCCGATCCGCCCGGCTCGAACAAGTTTGAATTCAACATGTGGGGCCAGACCGGGATTCCCAAGTTGGAACCGCTGTGGCTGCTGCGCTATCTGCCCAACATGCCGGCCTGTCATATCAGCATCGCTGCAGATGCCCGCGGTCCGAGCAACTCGTTGACGATGGACGATGCGTCGGCCAACGCGGTCTTGGGCGAGGCTCGGCGCGTGTTGCTGCGGGGACATGCCGATATCCTCATTACAGGAACGACGGGAACCACGCTGCATCCGATCAAGACGCTTCATCTGGGTCTCTGGCACGACTTGGCGCGGACTCCGGCCGAACCCGAACGACGGTGCCGGCCGTTCGAACTGAATCGGGCTGGCCGCGTTGTCGGTGAAGGAGCCTGCACGTTCATTTTGGAAGACCGGGCGCATGCGGAACGCCGCGGCGCGAAGATCTGGGGGCGCCTCATTGGTGCGGGTTCGTCGTGTGTCGTCAGCACGACCGGTGTCATCGGCACCCGCGCCGCATTGGCCAACGCCATGCGTCTGGCGATCCGCGACGCGGGGCTGCAGCCGGAACAGATTGGCCACATCAATGCCCACGGACTCGGGACGCGCGAAACCGATATCGAAGAGGCCAAGGCGATCCTGGATGTGTTTGGCGAAGATCTGGGACGAAGGATTCCCGTCACGGCCCTCAAGAGTTTTCTGGGGAACTCCGGTGCGGGGTCCGGGATGATGGAGCTTGCCGGGTCGCTGCTGGGACTAATTCACGGAGTGATCCCGCACACGCTCAACTACGAGACTCCGGACCCGCAATGCCCGCTGAACATCGTGTCCGGAAAACCGCTGCCGACGGACAATCGAATCGTCCTGAAGATCAACGTCACGCGGATGGGTCAGGCGACCGCATCAATTGTGGAAGCCAGTCGGGCCTGAGCGGCCTGAGTCGCACATGAACGGACGTGGCTGCGGCATTGCACGGAATGCATCGATCCGTGAATCAGGGTCGGCCTGATTCAGGATATCAGTTTCCGGCAGTCCGCACGGCAAACTGCGCCCCGCGATAGGCCGACAGATCCACCGCATTGGTCTTCAAGACCTGCTGGTAGAACGCGGTGGCATTCGCCTTGTCACCAGCCTGAAAGCGGCGCTCGGCGATGAAGTAGTAGGCTTCGCACAACTGGGCGTTCTTCAGCTTGGCATCGGTCGCCTTTTCCACGGCCTTCACCAGATCCTGCTCCGATACTTTCCCGTTGAGAAACAGGACCAGTTGATCGATCCAATCGCGTTCAGCTTCGGTCCGCTTTGAGCTGGGATCGAGGATCGGTGCAAGCGAATCCAGTTTTCCCTGCATGACCAGCACCCACGCGCGCCACGGATTGAGATAGCGCATCGCGGGGCTCATTGCGACAGACTGATCAAACGCCGCCAGCGCGCCGGGATAGTCGCGGGCAAAGTACTTGGCGAAGCCCAAGTCGGCCTGGGCCGCGGGGTTTTGGGGGTCCAGCCGGATCGCTTGGTTGTAGTCTTCGACCGCACCTTCAATATTCATCTGCGACAATCGGCAAGTACCGCGCAGGCTGTAGAACAAGGGATGCTTCGGATCCAGCTTGATGGCTTGCGAATAATCAGATTCGGCAAGCGGCAGGTTACGGTCGGCCTGATGGGTGAACCCGCGGTTTGCGTAGGCCACCGCATACTTCGGATCGATTTGCAGGGCCTTGTTGAAATCCGTCACAGCCTCCTTCAGCCGGCCCTGCTGCTGCAGGAACAGGCCGCGGTTGTTGTACACCAGCGGGTTGTTGGGAAACATTTCGACCGCCGCGCTGAATGACGCCAATGCCTTGTCGGGCTGCCCGGCCACGACGTAGCTTTCCGCCAGGCCGACATGCGATCCCAGATGTCCCGGATAGCTCTTGATCGCGGCTTGATAGTCTTGGGTGGCGGCATCCAGATTTCTCAGGTGAACGTAGGCGGCGGCACGCTGGTACAGGACGTTGGCGCGCTGTTCGGGAGTGAGGGTGGTTCGCGTCAGCACGCTTTGCCCCACCTGCAACACCACATCGGCGTGCTCCTTGCGACCCTCCAAGTTGGCCAGCGAGGTCATGCCATACATGTACGGCAGGTAGTAATTGATCTCGTTGCTGCCCCCGGCGCGAAGCGATTCCCGCGCGTCCTCGATCCCCAGCCGCAGTTCCTTCCCGTCGCGCCGAACCACGCCGAGTTCCACGTGGGCGCTGGCTCGAAGGTACAGGGCCAAGTGATCTTTGGGATTCTGCCCCAGCACTCGGGTGGTCAATTCCAAGCATTTGGCGAAATCGCCCGCTTGGTAGGCCGCTTCGGCGTCCTTCTTGAGCTTGTCGGCTTCCGAATCCTGAGCCGCTGCGATTCCAGCAAAGGCGAAAACGACCAACAGCCCGGTGGCGCATCCGTGCAGGGACATGACAAGCCCTTTGAAGAAGTGAGTTTCATCTGTTGCTGGACATGCAGCACAGGTTGAGATTCAAACTAGAATCCGCCGTCGAGTCAAGGTGGCGATGAAGACGACGAAGACGGTTTGCCGACCTGTCGCCCAGTTCTCTTCCTCCGAAATCCATAACTCACCGCCTCGCATCGTCAAACAACTTGACAGGTTGCAGATCCGCCAGTATCGTCAATCCGCGCATGTACAGAGTCGGTTGCGCTGGGCGACCTGGGGCAGGGGTTCGGTCATGTGATGGTGGGTCTCGGCTTCTTAGGCGGGGGCGTCGGCCATGTGAGAGTCTAATGGGTCCAATCCGAAGTGTCGGAACCTGTTCCAGACAACTGGTTGCAGGCAGGCTTTTCGGCTGACTGTACCAGCAGTCTGCCGCAAAATAAGTGGGACTCGTGCCCACTTATTTGTTTTTGCGGAACGGTGCAAGGAACTGATTTTGAAACGGGTTTTCGAAATCGTGCCGGGCGTTGTTGTTGACGGGATGGTGCCGGGCACCACGAAACGGCCCTGCCGCATGTGATGCGGCCGGACTCTGTTGATTCCCGTGGTGCGATCAGTGAACAGGATTGTTCGACACTGTCGAGCAATGAAAAGGATAGAAATGAACGGCCCCGAGTTGTTGCGTATCGTCGATGCGATCCACCGCGACAAAAGCATCGACAAGGAGATCGTGTTTGAGGGCATTGAGCAGGCCATCTTATCCGCTGCGCGCAAGCATTTCGGCGAAGACAACGAGGTTGCAGTCCATGTCGACCGCCTCAACGGACATCCGACAGTCAAGTCGAACGGGCTGGAAATCGAAGCGGAGGAGCTGGGCGACCTGCTGGGACGAATCTCGGCGCAAACCGCCAAGCAGGTGATGATTCAAAAGATCCGCGAAGCGGAACGCGACGCGTTGTACGACGAGTACACCGAGCTCCGCAATCAGATCGTCAGCGGTTCCGTCTCGAAGCTCGAGGGCGGATCGGCCGTGATCGCGCTGGGCAAGGTCGAAGGGCTGTTGCCCCGCGGTGAGCAGATCCCCGGCGAGGGATTTCGGGTCGGCGAGCGGGTTCGCGCCATTGTGCTCGAAGTTCGCAAGGCGGGCAGCCGCGTGAAGATCATCCTGTCCCGCACGCACGTGGAATTCGTTCGCCGACTGTTTGAACTGGAGATTCCCGAAGTTTCCGAACGCGTCATCGAAGTGCGGTCGCTGGCCCGCGAAGCCGGATACCGCTCCAAGGTCGCCGTGTCGTGCATCGACAACAACATTGACGCCGTGGGGGCCTGTGTCGGAGTGCGGGGCGCGCGGATCAAGAACATCACCGGCGAACTCGGTGATGAGAAGATCGACATCGTCCGGTGGAACGATTCGCTGCAAATCTTGGTTCCCAATGCCTTGCAGCCGGCCGAGGTGGAAGACGTCATCCTGTGTCCGATGCTGGGCCGTGTCATCGTCCTGGTGCGGGACGACCAGCTTTCACTGGCGATCGGAAAACGCGGTCAAAACGTGCGACTGGCCTCCAAGCTCGTGGGATGGGACATTGAGGTCATGACGCGGGAGGAGCTCGACGAGCAACTGGAACGATCGGTCCAAGCCTTCGCCGAAATCCCCGGTGTGACGGCGGACTTGGCGGAAAACTTGGTCGCCCAGGGGTTTCTGAGCTTCGACGACTTGTCCGTGATCGAACCGGATCAGTTGGCCGAATTGGGTGGTCTGACGGACGACGAATGTAGCGTGATCGTTGTCTACGCCGAAAAGGAAAGCGAACGCCTGGAGGCGGAACAGCGTCAAAGGCGGGCGACGGAACGATCCCAAGGCTTCGCGGGCGACACAAGACATGGTCGCCCCGCCGAAGTATCGCCACCAGCCACAGCACCGACTACTGAAATGCCCGTCGCCGCCGTGGCGTCGGCCGAGACGACCGCAGTCGAGACATCCGTAGTTGATGTCGCGTCTGACGGAGTACCGTCCAGTGACGGGCAACCCTCGCACAACGGTGAAGTCTCATCGGACGCGACCGCTGGTGAGGCGAACGAGCCACAGGGGAACACCGAAGGCACCATGCCGGGCGAGGTCCAGCCGGTGACCGAGTAATTACACTTGAATTCAATCTCGCATCCACGGCTCAACGGGAATTCGACAACGGAAAAGAGATGGCCGCGAAATCAGACTCACAGTGGTAAAGACTTTTTGATCGACAGTGGAATGCGGATTGGAATTGCTGATGATTGGGCTGGCAACCCGGAGCATGCGACGTCAGAGCGGAACCGCGGCTGAGAGCCTTCGGCTGCTTGACGTGAACTGTTGGAAGCGGTGTTGATGAACTGACGCGGAACAGCGGCCTGGCGCGTCAGGGCATTCTCCGAACGAGGGACTTGCGTTTGAAAATCCGTATCTTTGCGCTTGCCAAAGAGCTCGACATCGACAGCAAATTGTTGATCGACTATTGCTCCAAGGCCGGAATTACGATCAAGAACTCGGCTCTGGCGAGCATCTCGCCCGAGGAGCGAGATCGCGTCATGGACATTATCCGGTCCAGCGGAGGCCCCGCGACTGCGACCGCAGTTGCCCCGTCTTCGAGTGGTCCCAAGCGTGAACATCCGCCGGAAGTTGTGGGCAAGGCCCGACCGATGCGGAACATGAACGAGATGCAGGCGCGTCCGCAGCCCTCCCGCGTTCAAGCGGTCGAACCACCGTCCGGAAGGCCGGTGGTCGGGGTCTTGGAAGAACTGGGAGAAGAGGAATCAACCGAGGCCCCTGAGTTGGACGAAGCAGTGGCTGCCGAAGCCTTCGTGCCGGTTGCTCAAGCAGACTTCGAATCCCCGGTGGCCGAGATTGATGCTGATATCGCGGAGACCGCGGAACTGCCTTTGGGGAGTGCGACCGACACCCAGCCGGCAACGACTGCTCCAATTCCGGCGGCTGAGGCTGCCAAGCCGGCGGCACTCACACGCGAAGGGCACGCGCAGCCGTCGGTAGTCCCGCAACGGGCCATGCGTCAAATGACGTCGCGTCCGTCTTCAGACTTCAGCGGCTCGAAAACGGCCCCGCTCAAGAAACCCAAGGCCGGCCTCAACCTCGCCGCGATTCCGAAGAGCCCGGTTTCGAACAAGCCCAAGCCCGAAGAGGCGGTCGCACAAAAGCCCGTCATCCGCCTGCGGGACACGGACGGATCGACCAAGAGTGCCACTCCGCTGGGAACGCACCTGAAAAAGAAGGCCGGCGGCGACAAGAAGCGGCCCGTTGATGACGAGGAAGAAGCCCGTTTGGCCAAGGCCCGCCACGCCGGCACAACGATTGAGGACAGCCGGCGTCAGCGCACGAAGAAGGCATCAGCCCGCGAAGAAGAGGAAGAGAACCAACGCCGCCGCCTTTCGGGCGTTCGCCCGAAAGGGCCGCGCGGACGCCACGTCCAGAAGACGGAACTCAAGTCCACCGCCGAAGTGGAACTCCCCATCACCGTACGTTCCCTGTCGGAAGCGATTGGGCGCCCCGCAAAAGCCATCATTCAAGTGCTGTTTG
>JAYTIB010000886.1:0-7722 GCA_043732205.1 Schlesneria sp.
CGGGGCGCATGCATCGTCGGCGATCACCTGCTGGTCCTGATGAACGCGCACCACGAGGCCATTCCCTTCACGCTGCCAGTCGAACTGCAAAAGGTGAAGGGGCTCGAGCGCCTGTTCGACACGGCCGACGGAAACACCACCGTGACAATCTTCGATCCCAGCCAGCCGTACCTGTTGCAACCCCGCAGCATGGCCCTGTTCCGCAGACGAGTCTTCGAACGGCGCGAACTCGTTGTAGGCGGCGAAGCCACAACCGCCGGCCGAATCGTCCAGATGATGGAAGACTGATTGGCGTCAAGAGCCGATGCATCACAGACGTCATTCCATCAGCGTCAACACCACCCCGCGGACCTCCATCACTTCCTTGCCGGGGATCGTCGTCGCCCGCAGCGTCAGCAATCCGTGACCCTGGCCGAGTTCGATCTCACCGAGTTTCATTGGCTGGAAATCCTTCACCAGTGATTCGCCATCGCGTGGATACCGATCATGCTCGCTCCCCCGGAGTGGCGGATCGTGAGCGACGCTCACCTTGCCGGTCAGAGCGCGGTCGCCGAGACTCAGTTCGATCGTTGATCCGACGTTCTCGGCCGCGCAGGCATAGTAGATCTCGACGGCGTACCGACCATTCGTCGCGACTTCGATGTCCCACGTGATCCGGTCATCGACGCTGGTCCAGTTGGTGAAGTACGAGCAGTTCGGGGCCTTGGCGCTGCGGCGCACGTTCCCCGCGGGGACTCCATCGCGGGCTGGCAGCAGCGTCACCGGGAACTGCCGGTATCCCACGGTGAAGGGATGAACCAAGCGCTGCATCTCCGACAACACGTCGCGCCGCCAGTCGGCGACCGCTTGAGTCAACCGCCCGGTCACGTCGGGCAACTGCTTCGACAGATCCTCCTTCTGACCGGGGTCGGCGGTCATGTCGAACAGCTTGCTGGTTCCATCCAGTCGATATTGCTGAGTCCTCACGCTGACGTTGCCGCCCCAGTGCGAAAAGATCATTCGCTCCGGCCAGTCGACCTTCTCTTGCTTGAGCAACGGAACCAGGCTGCGGCCATCGAGCGGCTTGTCGCCGACGACCTTGACACCGCTCAGTTCCGCCAGCGTCGGCAACAGGTCGATCGCGCCGGCGATCTGTGTCACCCTGGTCTGCGCGGGGATCGTCCCCGGCCAGCGCATCAGCAGCGGCGAGCGAACGCCCCCTTCGTCCGTCGAGCCCTTGCGGCCTTTCATCCCGCCGTTCCAGCGCCAACTGTTCGGACCGTTGTCGCTGAAGTAGACGACGATCGTGTTGTCTACCAGCTTCAGTTCTACCAGCTTCGCCAGCACGCGGCCGACGTTCCAGTCGATGTTTTCGCACATCGCCAGCGCCGCGCGGGTCATCTGCGGATCTTCTGCTTGGGGCCCGTCATGTCGCAGCGTCAGCTCGGCATCTTTGAACTTGTCGTAGAACCGATCCGGCACCTGCATCGGCGTGTGCGGCGTGTTGAGTGGCAGATAACAGAAGAACGGCCGCGCGCGATGTGACTCGATGAACTTCAACGCGTGATCGGTCAAATCGTCCACCATGAACCCATTGCCACGGACGATCCTGCCGTTGTGTTCCAGCGGTGCATCGAAGTAGTCACCCCAGTGCCCGGAGCAGAAACCGTAGAACTCATCGAACCCGCGGCCGTTCGGGTGGTATGGATACTGAGTTCCGTTGTGCCACTTCCCGAACGCGGCCGTGGCGTATCCCGCCGACTTGAACGTGTCGCCGATCGTCCGTTCATCGAGATCCAACCGCTCGCCACCGGTTGAGACGTTCCAGACGTTGCCGCGCGGATGATACCGCCCCGTCAGAAACTCAGCCCGCGTCGGCGAGCAGACCGGACAGACAAAGAACCGTTCAAACAGAGCCCCGTCGCGCGCGAGCGAATCAATGTGCGGCGTGCTGAGGTTCGTGTTGCCATGCACACTGAGATCACCCCAGCCCTGGTCGTCGGCCAGAATGACAACGACATTCGGACGGTCCGCCGCGTGCGCCGATACATGCGACACGAGCAACATCGCGGCGGCACACACGCCGGTCCACACGCGCCCCCGACAGATCCAACGTCGATTCAGCATGTCAACGAACTCCAGATTGTCACAGGATTGATCTGCGGAACCGCGGATGGCGCAGTTGACATGGCCCGGCCTACCGCCGGAACCAAAGGATTTTGACAGAAACATTGGGGACAGAAAAATGACTCCCCCATCCCGGTCATCATCGAGAAGTGTCCTGATTTGGCTGAAGGACTCCCAAAACTTCCGAAGTCTTCGGAGACTTCGGAAGTTTGCATCGCCAGATTAGGAGACCACCGCTCGTCGCCTTCCGTCATGTTTCTGTCCCCAATCTTTCTGTCATCCTTTTCTTCTTGAGCGGGGCCGGATTCTGACTCGATATTCGGGCATTCTTCGCGTGCCGCGCAAAATCAAAACGTTGGTAGTACGGATTGTTCGACCTTCTGATCCGCGTCATCCGCGGTTGTCAGGTTCTGATCCTGACGACGACGGTGTCATCGCTTTACCGCCGCCGCCTTCTTGACCTTGGCAGTACCCTGAGAGTTGGGGTCGGTGAACGGCGGACGCTCGAACATTTGGCCGTCCCCCGTGACGCGCGGGTCGCCGACGTTGGACAGGGTCAACAACAGACGCTGAGAGAGTTGCGCTTTGACCTCGGCGAACGCCGGGTCGCCTGCAACGTTCTTCACCTGCTCCGGATCATTCCGCAGATCGAACAGCTCCTCACCCGGACGCTTGGCGAACGCGTAGTCGTAATGCCACTTCCATTCGGGCTCATTGCGATGTTCGATCAACCACGCCTTCGTCGGACTGGCGTCCATGTCGGGGAACGCGGCGAACGTGTTGTTGGACAGGATATCAGCCGTCGGAGCGTCTGTTTCGGTCACACCGAGCGGACTCCCCAGTGGCCAGCGGTCGGGTTTGAAGTTGCGAATGTACAGATAGTCGGTCGTTCGCAACGCGCGCTGAGGGTAGGGAAGATTGTCTTCGCGCGCGGCGGCCACGTGGCGTTCGCGACCGGTGATGACCCACGTCCGTGTCGGATCGACCTGGCCGGACGCGGCCGACTTGAGTACAGGAACCAGACTCCGTCCGTTCATTCCCTCGGGCAACTTCACGCCACCCGCTTCGAGGAACGTCGGGGCGAGATCCATCAGGTTGACGAAGTCATCAACGACGCGGCCTCCGGGTTGACCCGGCCAGGCGGCGATCAATGAGACACCGACGCCGAAGTCGTACAGGTTGCATTTGCCGCCCGGAAACCCCGGTGCGCCGTGATCACCGCTGATCACGATCAACGTTCGCTCCAACTCGCCAGCCTCTTCGAGCTGCTTGAGCAGCACGCCGATGCCGGCATCGTAGGCTTGGATCTCACCGAGGTAGTCGGCAAAGTCCTCTCGCACTTCGGGAACATCGGGCAGGAACTTCGGCAGACGCCCTTTGAGCGAATCCGGCTCGATTCCCCACAGTGCCTTGCCCGACCCCTTCACCCACAGCCGATGCACATTGGTCGGACCGAACCAATAACAGAACGGCTGGCCCGCCGGCCGGTCCGCCAGAAAGGCGTCGAAGTTGCCCCGCACGTTCGCGTACATCCGCTGCGCGGCCTCGTCGCGCGACACTCCCTCGCCCACCAGTTTCGTGACGTTCTCCGAGAAGTTGTTGAACGCGCCGCCCGCCTTTTCATACGCAAACTTGCCCGCTCCAAACGGAGCATCGTTCGGCGTGCCGGGACTCCAGACCTTGTACGTCTCGCCGATGTGATAGCCGGCCTCCTTCAGCAGCAGCGGGAAACTCGGGATCGTGGCATCCCATTGAGCCCCCTGCAGGATGGCCCCGCGCCCGGTCCGGAAGAAATAGCGACCGGAGAGCAGCGCGCTGCGACACGGCGTACACGACGGCGCATTCACAAACGCATTCCGAAACAACACGCCACGTCGCGCCACCCGGTCGATGTGCGGAGTCTTCACCACCTGGCAGGGTGACGGCCGCGATTCCACTTCGCCATAGATGCCGGCATAGCGGCCCCAGTCGTCGGCAAAGCAGAACAAGATGTTGGGCCGCTGCCGGGCATCGGGGCCATCGGCCCCCTCGGCACAAGCCAGCACGCCGGAGAAGAAACCAACGAACAGGACTGGTGTCAGTGAACGAGTCATGGTGCATCCGCGTCGAGGTTCAATGTCGGGCTGTCGGGAACTGATTCCGCGGCGGTGATTCGGCTTCGCGTCGAGCGTCGCCAAGTTCGAGTCCCGCCGGAATCCGCGCGGGCATCATACAGTTCACGGGTGACGACAGCGCCGGTCTTCCAGTCGCGTGGTGAACGTGGCGCTCCGAGAACGAGCCACCCCTTCTCGGATGGCCTCTGAGACGTGCGGGTCGGCGGGTTGGCTGCCGCTCCGTTCATATTGACACTGTTCGCCTGACTGTCATAAAAGTCGCCCGCCCTGCTTGGCGGGTCCGCCACGTGGCGGACGAGGCGCATTGTCGGCGGAGACGATTCGTGCAGTTCAACTCACTGGAATTCCTGTTCTTTTGCGTGGTGTTCTACGCCGCCTGGCCCTTGTTGCGCGCGGGGAACAATTGTCGTTGGGCGTACATTACCGCGGCCTCGTTCTTGTTCTACGGCTGGTGGGACTGGCGATACTTGGTGTTGCTCGTTGGCAACGGCCTGGTGGATTTCTACGGTGCCGCCGCGATGGTGCGCTGGCCGCGGTGGAAGAAGTACTTTCTGGCGCTGTCGCTGTTCGGCAACCTCGGTTCGCTGGCGGTCTTCAAATATCTGAACTTTTTCACACTCAACACGAATCAGGCGCTGTCGTTTCTCGGAGTCGATGCGCAACTGCCGCTCGCCAACCTGCTGCTTCCCGTGGGCATCAGCTTCTACACGTTTCAATCGATGAGTTACACGATCGACGTGTATCGCGGCGAATTGAAGCCGACCAACAATGTCCTGCACTTCTTCGCGTTCCTGTCGATGTTTCCGCAACTGGTGGCGGGACCGATCGTCAGGGCGGCGGACTTGCTGCCGCAGTTGACCGAAGCCCCTCCCGTGACCGAGGCGATGCGGTGGCGGGGAACGCAACTGGTCGTGGCCGGGCTGTTCAAGAAAATGGTGATCGCCGACACGGTCGCGATCGCGGCCAATCACGCGTTCAATGCGGACGGCAGCGGCGGCGGATGTCTCTTCTGGTGGCTCGCAACCGCCGCGTTTGCAGTCCAGATCTACTGCGATTTCAGCGGCTACAGCGACATCGCCCGCGGACTGTCCAACTGGATGGGTTACGAGTTCCCCGTGAACTTCGACCACCCCTACGCCGCCTGCAGCCTGCGCGACTTCTGGGGGCGCTGGCACATCTCACTGTCAACGTGGTTTCGCGACTACGTCTACATTCCGCTGGGAGGTTCGCATCACGGTGCGGCGCGGAGCCACCTGAACATGTGGCTCACGATGATCGTGTCCGGTGTCTGGCACGGCGCCAACTGGACGTTTGTCGCCTGGGGTGCGCTGCATGCCTTGTTGCTGTCCGTGGAGAGGCTCACCCGCTGGCCCGAACGGGTGGGGCGGATTCCCGGCGGACGGTTCGCGGCATGGCTGTTCACCCTGATGATGGTGCTTGTGGCATGGGTGTTCTTTCGCGCCGAGAACATCGGTCAGGCGCTGCATGTCGTGGGGATGATGTTCAACGTGCGCACGTTCGCGTTGTCAGACATTGGCCTGCTGAATGACCGCGCCGTGTTGTTCACGCTGCTGTTCCTGGCGTCGGAGCTCCGCTTCCTGATCAGGATTCCATGGCCCGCTTGGACGCCCGCTCAGTTCGGAACGCGGTTGCAACCCGCTTGGACCGCTCTTGTGCTCGCCGCCTGCGTCTATCTGCGCGGACCCGGCGGCGCATTCATTTACTTCCAGTTCTAGTCCAGGCTCCCGAAGTCTGTGACAGTCACGCCGCACAAAGTCGCCTGCACATGATTCAACGCGCCATCCACCTGGTCCGCTGTCTGCTCGTTGATCGCACCGGCCAAACCCTGCTGATGGCCGCGGCGATCCTGGGCTTGGCCGGATGGTGCATTGACGAGCCGCTGCCGCCCGAGAATGACCAGGCCTTCTGGTATGAGAAGTTGTCGTGGCGGGGGAACGCGGATGCCGTGATCCTGGGTGACTCGCGCCTGCACAGGGGGCTGTCACCGAAAGTCATGGCTGCGGAGTTGCCGGGAACGCGAGTCCTCAACTTCGGATTCAGCAGCGTGGAGTATTCGCCGGAATACCTCGACGCCGCAGAGCGGATCTTCGATCAACGCAGCCGTCAAAAGATCGCCCTGCTGGGTGTCACTCCGCATTCGCTGCGCGACCGAAGAGAATCAACAAATCAATTCTTCCGGTCATCGGAAACCTTCACGCCCTTCACCCATCAGAAGGCTCGCTGGCTCGGATGGGTCGAGCGGCGATGGCCGGCCTTGTCCCGTCAGGTGATCGAAGCTCTGGTCCGTGGCCGAAACCGGGCTTCGTTCAAGACCCGTCAGCATCCCGACGGATGGGTCGAATCGGGTGATTCGCAGATCAATCCTGCGCCGCTGTTGGCGGTGTATCGGAGAATCCAACAGCAACATCCCGTGGATGACAGGATCATCCATGTCCTCTTGTCGCGAGTCCGCGAATGGACGTCGCAGGGCATTCACGTCTACGGCTTTCGTCCGCCGACCTGCCCGGAGATGGAAGAGACGGAGTCTGATTTTTCCGAGGCGGCGTTCGTCGAGGCGTTCGAAAACGCCGGCGGCGTTTGGCTGACACCATCGACACCGGGTCTGCGCACGTTCGACGGCAGCCATTTGGACGCGGAATCGGCGATGCTGCTCTCGACCCGCGTGGCCCACACGATTCAAGTCTCACAACGTCTCATTGCAGAGCGGCCGACCGACGATTCGAAGCCGCAGTGATCATCGCATCGGGGCGACAGGGTGGACGGGGCCGGACCAACGGCAAGCCCCGGTAAGGAATGCGGTCGCAATAACTTCCCGACGGTCGTAGTCCGGACCCCTTGGTCCGGACGAGCCCATTCGCAGCCGTCGTCGAAGGCTTCGTCCGGACCAAGGGGTCCGGACTACGTGACCACGAACGACTCGGGAAGTTATCGCGCTCCCGTTCCTAACCGGGCATCGGTCGTTGAGAGAACGGGTCAATGTGCGTCTCCGTCGAGGATCAATGTTCCGCCGTCGGGAACTGCTTCCGCAGCAGTGATTCGGCTTCGCGTTGAGCGTCGCTCAGTGGCGGGGCATCAATCGCATTGCGTGTCTCGCCGGGATCGTCGCGGGCATCGTACAGCTCGCGGGCCACGACAGCGCCGGACTTCCAGTCGCGCCATTCCGTGTAGCGAACGCGATCCGTCCGGGCGCTGTAGCCCATCGCCTCGGGGACGCCAAATGGTTCGCGGTCGAAATAGGCCCGGCGCGAATGCTGAGTCAACGCGACCGGCTTCACGGTGACCTTCGGATTGCGCAGCACCGGAACGAGACTCATCCCGGCCAACTGTTCCGGCACCGGCAAGCCGCACAGTTCGACGAGAGTCGGGAACAGATCGAGCGATTCCACGAGCGACGCAGTCCGCTGGCTGGTTTGGCTCGTCCCCGGCGCGGCGATCAACAGCGGGACGCGGGCATCGCGTTCGAAGTTCGATGTTTTCGCCC
>JAYTIB010000887.1:0-7718 GCA_043732205.1 Schlesneria sp.
TCACGGATGGCGTGTTGGAGTTCCTGCCGATGCCCGGACCAGCCCACTTTCGCATTTCTCGGTTTCTCACCGATGCGTTGCGGTCGTTCGTTGAGCCGCAGGAATTGGGTGAAGTCTTCTGGGCACCGTATAGCGTGCGGGTGAGCGAATCCAGTTTTCGGGAACCCGATATCGGGTTCCTTGCCACGGGGCGCGTTCCGGCAGACGACACGCCACCAGTCGGAGCAGATCTCGTCATGGAAATTGTCAGCCCCGACCCCAAAGACAAGTGGCGCGACTACGAAAACAAACGCACCGATTACGCCCGAGCACGAATCCCCGAATATTGGATCGTCGATCCGGATACAGAGACGATCACGGTTCTCGCGTTGCCCGACGGCGCGACCGCCTACACAGAACTCGGAGTCTTTACGGGCGGCCAACAGGCTCATTCGGCGTTGCTTCCGGGGTTCACAATCGACGCTGCCGCTTGTTTCGCCAAGGGACGCGGTGAGACAAAGCGATGACCGCAGATTTGCCGCCGGAAAACAACTCGGGTGTGTTCCCATGACTTCAGGCAACCGACGAGCGACCTTCGCCGACTGCGGTCAATGAATTGTTGATTGCTGAGAAACTGCCATGACACCATCACCCACTCTGTTCGCCGCACCGATCGCTGACTGTGCTGACGCCGTCCCGCCGCGATCCCAGCGCGGCGACTGGACGTGGGAACTCGTCACCCAATTCCCCCGCCAGGGTGACTGGACTGAGGATGAGTATCTTCAGCGGTCGTTCGAGGGGCTGGTCGAGTACGTGGATGGGAAGCTGGAGTTCTTGCCAATGGTGACGCCGTTTCACCAAGACATTCAGATGTTCTTGTACCACGCGCTTCTCGTGGCAGCAGCGGGGAGCCATCCCGGTCGCGTCTATGTGGCACCATTGCGGGTCCGAATTCGCGGTGGCCTTCACCGGGAACCCGATGTCTTGCTTGTGCGTCCGGAACACATTCCCAATCGACAACGGCCGGCGGTTGGGGCCGATCTGGCGATCGAAGTCGTCAGCGGTTCCGCCGCTGACCGCGAACGCGACTATCGCGAGAAGCGAATCGACTACGCGAGCATCGGCATCCGCGAGTATTGGATTGTAGACCCCGACACGGAAGCGATCACCGTGCTGATCCTGCCCAACGGTGCCACCGAGTACCGCGAACACGGCACGTTTCGCCCGGGACAGCAAGCCACATCCGTCCTCCTACCGGAGTTCGCCGTGGAGGTGGCCGCGTGCTTCGCAGCGGGACGGGGCGAAACCGCCGAACGAGGAACCAACCCATGACCCGCTCGATCGACCGCGACAATCAGCGATTCAAGGAGATCGTCCGGGGCAAGGTCCGGCAGGGGTTGAAGAAGTACATCACGCACGGCGAGATCCTCGGTCGCAAGGGGCGCGAGACGGTCAGCATTCCCGTGCCGAACATCGAGATCCCCCACTTCCGCCACGGACAGAAGGGGTCCGGCGGCGTCGGACACGGGGAAGGCGAACCCGGCCAACCGATCGGCCGCGGCCAGGGGGACCAGGACGGTCACGGTGAGGCGGGGGACCAACCCGGCCAGCACATCCGCGAGGCGGAACTGACCATTGAGGAACTGGCCCAGATGCTCGGTGAAGAGTTGCAGCTTCCCGCCATCCAACCCAAGGGCCAGGACACGATCAAGGCGATCAAGACCCGCTACAACAGCATCCGCCAGACCGGCCCGGATTCGCTGCGCCACTTCAAGCGCACCTACAAACGGGCGTTGCGGCGGTTGATCGCATCGAGCCAGTACGACCCGCGCCGGCCGATGGTGATCCCGACCCGCGAGGACGAGCGGTTTCGCTCGTGGACCGAGGTTCCGCTGCCGCACGCGAACGCCGCGGTGATCTACATCATGGACGTCTCGGGCTCGATGACCGACGACCAGAAGGAGATCGTGCGGACGGAATCGTTCTGGATCGACACCTGGCTGAAGAGCCAGTACGACGGCCTGCAACGGCGGTATGTCGTTCACGACGCAGTCGCCCACGAGGTCGATGAGGACACGTTCTACCGCGTCCGCGAAAGCGGCGGCACCCGGATCTCGTCCGCCTACGTCACCGCCAAGGGAATCATCGAACGCGATTTCCCCCCCGCCGATTGGAACATCTACATCTTCCAGTTCTCCGACGGCGACAACTGGGGCGAGGACAACACCGCCTGCCTGAAGCTGATCCAACAGGACTTTCTGCCGGTCTGCAACCTGTTCTGTTACGGCCAGGTCGAAAGCCCCTATGGCTCGGGCGACTACCTGAAGGAACTGCGCCGGATCACCGGCAAGTTCGAAAACCTGATCCTGTCGGAGATCAAGAGCAAGGCCGGCATCTACGAATCGATCCGCACGTTCCTCGGCAAGGGGAAATGACGGGCTGTTGATTTGAATCGTGTCACGGATCTTCCGGGAAGCCCGCGCGAGAGTGTCGGGCTTCCTTTCGTTTTGCAGGGCGATATCCTCAGTTCCATGATCGGAACGAGTCCCATGCCGGAGACGACGACCATGCTCTACGCCTTCCCGCCTGAAATTGCGGAACCCGTTCGCCACCGACTGGTGAGCGGAGAATTCGCTTCTGAAGACGATGTTCTGAAAGCCGCATTGCGGGCACTCGACGAGCGGGATGAAGAGATCGCCGCCATCCAAGCCGGGATCGATGACATGGAGGCCGGTCGAGTCCGCGACCTGAGTGCGGCTGATGCGGCGCGTTCTCTGTCGTTCGCGACTGAGGGCCGCGATGACGCATGAATCCACCGACGCATCCACTCAGGAGATCATCACGCGAAGACCGTTTCTGCGACAATGGCTTTCGCGTTGCCTCGCCATACTGATGCTCATTGCTGGTGCTTACACTCTGATCGAACAGTCTTCCAATCGCATCACATTCACCAACCACACTGACGACGCAGTCGAAATCCTTTCGATTTCTGTCGCAGACCTTCGCGAAGTGCCAGCCCTTGGCGCGTTGCCAACGGATCTCTTTCGTCATACAGAGTTCGAGGAAACTGGGGAGACCACGAGTTTTCCCGCCTGTTCTCTTGGGGCGAATGAAGTCATCTCATTCAGCTTGCCTCACCATCAGATCAGGCTGGTGATGAAGTATCGAACTCGATGCAAGTCGCCCATCTATTGGGATCAGCCGGTCGCTGAGCGCGAGGCCGAAATGTTCGTGATTCGGTCATGGGGCTGGCGAATCGACGCCATGTTCGTTCCATCCCGGGGTGGTTTCAATCGCAGCAATCACCCGGAATTGCGGTATCCGTCCCAACCCTCTTTTCTGCGCCGGATGTACGAACGATCCAGAGAGATGATCGCGACTCGGTCGCTTTCAGGCCTCGTTGTGCCGCCCAACACCGCGGCGCAGAAAAACGGGGAGCCATTGTCAGGCGACAGCCAGTGGTGAGTGCGCGTGCGACCATAGTATAAGTTACCGAGGTCCGCCCATCGGAGTTCCGACTCGTTCAGGATTCGTCGCTGGTTTTCATTTATGACCACCTTTCGCTATTCCCGCTGGGACGGTTCTCAACAGTTTTCGCCGCAGTCGGCGGACAAGTTGTTTGATGAGCTCAGTCAGTACCTGACCGAGTACGGCGACGAGGTGCTGGATTCGCTCCAAGACTGGGAGGAGACGAATCCCGAAGTCCTCGACCTGCTGATGAAGCAGGGGTATGTCGAGAAGGATGAAACGGGCCGGTACCGCGTCACTCCGAAGGGCATGCGGCGGGTCGAGAACAAGGCCCTTGAGGAACTGTTCGACGTCCGCCGCAAGGACAAGTTTGGCAAGCACGAGACGGAACAGCGCGGGGCCGGGCAGACGATGC
Organism: Schlesneria sp.; assembly: GCA_043732205.1. GTDB lineage: Bacteria > Planctomycetota > Planctomycetia > Planctomycetales > Planctomycetaceae > Schlesneria. Next base: position 3,863 of record JAYTIB010000887.1, read on the forward strand.
TCGACGAAACCAAGCCGTACGAATACGGCGATCCGGTCTCGAACCTGAACCTGCATGAAACGCTGCGCAACGCGATGCAGCGGCAGCGCGGCGGGCCACCGATCCAGATTTCGGAAGACGATCTGGTCATTCACGAGACCGAGTACCAGACCAGTTGTGCCACAGTCGTGCTGCTGGACATGTCGGGCAGCATGCGCCGCTTCGGGAAATACGGCGCGGCGAAGAAGGTGGCGCTGGCAATGCAGTCGCTGGTGCGCGGCAGGTATCAGGGAGACTTCCTGCAAACCATCGGCTTCTACTCGTTCGCCTCGCCCCTGACCGAACGGGAACTGCTCTCCTCGGCCCCGAAGGAAGTGAGCATCTATGACTCGCGGGTCCGGTTGCGGATCAGCCTGGACCAACCCCCCGCGTTCGTCCCGCAGCACTTCACGAACATCCACGCCGGGTTGCAGATGGCCCGGCGCGTCTTGAAGCGGCAGTCGGCTCAGAACCGCCAGATCATCCTCATCACGGACGGCGAACCGACGGCCCATGTGGAAGGTCGCGACGTGCTGCTGATCTATCCGCCGTGCGAACAAACCGCGCTGGTCACGCTCGCCGAGGCCCAGCGCTGCGCCGCCGAGGGGATCCACGTTTCCAGCTTCGCGCTGATCGAAGACTATTTCTATCTGGAACTGGTGAACTTCGTGCAGCGGTTGGCACAGGCGACCGGCGGCGTGGCGGCCTACTGCAACGCCAACGACCTCGGCAACATGGTCATCGACAGCTTCGTCGGCGGCCGACGCTCGCGCCGCGCGATCTGATGACTTTGGGAGTGCTCGTTACTTTGGGAGTGCTCCGTCAAGCCGGAGCACTCCCAAACTTCGCTCGCGTTGGAGCTAATAGCTCCGCGGTCGCACGCGGCCCTGGACCCGGCTGGGGAGGCCCATGATTCTCAGGAAGCCTTCCGCGTCGGTCTGGTTGTAGGAACCGCCCGCTTCCATGCTCGCGATCTTGTCGTCGTACAGGCTGTTCGGACTGGTCCGGCTGCAGACGATGATGTTCCCCTTGTACAGGCCGAGCTTCACTTCGCCAGTTACGACCGATTGCGTCTGCCGGTTGAAGGCCATCAGGGCGTCCATCTTCGCCGTGTACCAGAAACCGTAGTAGACCATCTCGGCGATTTCCGGCGAGAGGCGGTCGCGCAGATGCAGCAGGTCGCGGTCGAGCGTCAACTGTTCGACGTAACGATGGGCTTCATACAGCAGCGTCATCCCCGGCGCTTCATACACGCCGCGGCTTTTCATGCCGACGAACCGGTTCTCGATCATGTCCAGCCGACCGACACCGTTTCGTCCGCCGATCTGGTTCAGCTCCAGGACCATCGCCAGCGCGCCGACCTTCTTTCCGTTCACCGTCGTGGGGAAGCCGCTCTCGAACCCGATCGTCACGTACTCGATCTGGTCGGGCGCCTGCTGCGGTGAGACCGTCATGCCGAAGTCCGGCACGTCGACGCCGGTGGTTTGCGGGTCTTCGAGGACGCCCGCTTCGTAACTGATGTGCAGACAGTTCTCATCCGAACTGTAGGGCTTGGCGACAGAGGCCTTCACAGGGATGTTCTTCTCGGCACAGTACGCGATCATTTCGGTCCGGCCGGGAAACAGAGTGCGGTACCGCTCGATGCGCCACGGGGCGATGATCTTCACGCCGGGCTCCAGGGCTTCGGCCGCGAGTTGAAACCGGCACTGGTCGTTTCCCTTGCCGGTGGCACCGTGAGCGTAAGCGTCGGCACCGACTTCCCGGGCGACCTGCAGGCACGCCTTCGAGATCAGCGGCCGGGCGATCGATGTCCCCAGCAGGTAGACCCCTTCGTATCGCGCCTGCCACTGCATCACGGGGAACGCAAAATCGCGGCAGAGTTCCTCCTGGGCATCCACGATCCGCGCCGACTTGGCTCCGCAGGTGTGAGCCTTCTTCAGAATCGCCTCGCGGTCTTCGCCGGGCTGGCCCAGATCGACGTACACGCAGTGAACGTCGTATCCCTCATCCTGCAGCCAACCGAGAATGACCGACGTATCCAGACCGCCGGAATAGGCGAGCACACAACTGGGCATGAACAACTTCCAATCCAAAGATGAGGGACGAACCGCGACAGGCGGGGATTATAGCCGGGCGGCGAAGGCCCGCCACCGCACACTGTTCACCGCATCAGGGCCATCGCCCTTTTCCAAGTAGGGTGGGACCAGCTCGCTTCGAGCGCCGGCCCACCATCAGGAAACATCCAGACTTGCTGGTGGGCCGGCGCGGCGAAGCGCCGCTGGTCCCACCCTACTCCGAAGGCGTATCACTCGGCGCGAAGAAGGCTACTTCAACTCGTCCTTCTTCTTTGCGTACGCCGCCAAGATTCCTTCCGGGTCGTCGATGAAGGCGTCGCGACAGCCGGTGCAGCAGACGTAGTACGTCTTGCCCTTGTGCATGACGGCGATGGTTCCCGCGCCGCCGGTCACGATGCAGATCGGGCCGGAGCCGCCGACGGCGGCGATCTTCGTCCCCTGCCGCTGGTAGCCCACTTCCCCGACGCGCGTGAAGAACGACTGCTGTTCGGGACGCTTCTCGAACAAGACCAGCATCCGATTCTCGTTCAGCATGGTCAGAGTCAGACGATGGACTTCTTTCTTGTCGTCAGTCGCTTCCAGAACGAGTCGCTTGTCGTCGAGTTTCCCTTGGTACTTTCGACTGGTGTCATCGGAAATTTTCGCCGTGAATGTGAACTGCTTGTTCGCCTCATCGTAGTTCAGCAGCCCGGTCTTCCATTCTTTTCCGTCGTCGACATTGATACGGATGCCGGTGCTCTTTGCCTTCAGTTCCCACACCAGTTCGGCTTTCTCCTGCCATGATCCCTGGGTTGAACCTCGTTTCACCTGACCGACACCGCGCCAGCTTCCGATCAGCCCGTTGAAGTCGCGGAGCGCCTCGATCACGGCCGCCTTGGGAGGCGACTTCGGTTCCGGGTCGGCACTGAACACCAGCCACGCGGAAAGAATCACCGTCAGCCCGACAGTGGCAGCCGGCCAGTTCCTCAACGCGCGATTGCGATCGAACATTGTGTCCTCCTGAAAGACTGCGGGTCGCGGCGAAGTCGGCTTTCCGTCATGCGGGAAAATGCCCGACTTGCTGCGTTCAGCAATGCGAAATCAAACCCCGGCGGTGGGAACTCCGGTCGCGAGAATCTTCGTCAGAAACACCGGCGACAATGATGCAGAACGACAACCGATCTGATGCCGGAAGTCAACACCACGTCATGCTACTGAGAGAATCGATCCGGCTCCCGAATGACTGAATGGGAATCTTCGATTCGGGTTACGACATTCTGTGATTTGCCTGCGTCGGCAACAATTACTGGTCCGGGAATTGCGAGTTCACGGAGCGGGCCGATGTCGACGGCGCGCTCGTCACCAGTCGTTGTTCGAAAGGAAAGTTGTGAGCACCATGTTGGACCCGATGACTGATAACGACGAAGGAATGTACCTGAAGAAAAGCGGGATCGACCGCAGCGTCGGCTATCTGATCGTCGGCGTCGTCGCCCTCTTGTTCTTCCTGCTGACGGTGCTGGGGATGGGGCGCATCCAGAACCTGTCTGACGAGTCGGGCGCGACGAAGCCGGTCACTCCCGAGGTAAAGTCCGCCGAAATCGGCGACACCAAGTCGGCCGACGTGAACTACTGAATCCGGCGCGCGTGGGACGGGCACTCGATCCACCCACATCTTTTCCAGTGGTGACGTCCGTTTCTACCGGGAAAACACTATTGGTCATTGGCTATTGATGACTTGTCAGCAATCGATACCCAATCATCAATAGCCAATAGCCAATAGCCAA
>JAYTIB010000888.1:0-7717 GCA_043732205.1 Schlesneria sp.
AACAAGCTCGACCCGATCACCGTTCCCGCCGAAAAGTTCGTGAAGAACGATTAGCGCCCACAAAGCAGTCTTGCCGCGCCACGCCCCCCCGGTGCCCGATACAATTTCCGCCGCACTGAATTCTGTTGTCCCTGCGTGTGGAGTCCTTGAATGCGAACGATCCTTGCCGCCTTTGCTGGTCTGGTCATCGCTCAGCACGTGGCGCTGGCCGAACTGCCCACGGCGAATTACATCTTTCCGGCGGGTGGACAGCGCGGAACCACCGTTGCCGTCCGTATCGGCGGATGCAACCTGCACCGTGCTCCGCGACTGGTCTGGTCGGGAACCGGCGTCGCCGCTCCCACCGAGTTGCAGCCGACCGAAACGCTCTGGTTTGAAGGACCGGTCATCCCGCAGCCGGCGTCGCAGCAGAAGGAAGACTACCCGCGCGACTTCGCCGGTTCGCTGACGATCGCCGCCGATGCGCGTCTCGGTCGCCAAGCCTGGCGGCTGTCCACCTCGCAGGGAGTCACGACCGCCTGGGGGTTTGTCGTCGGTTCATTCCCCGAAGTCATGGAACAAGAATTTGAAGGCGAGTCGCCCGCCGTGCGCGTCGAGTTGCCGGTCACGGTCAATGGCCGGATCTTCCCGCGAGAAGATGTCGATGCTTGGACCTTCACCGCCAAGGCCGGTCAGACCGTCACCTGTCGGGTGGCCACATCCGAGTTCGGTTCACCGCTGGATGCGCGGATTGAAGTCCGTGGTCCGACCGGGCTCGTCCTCGGCGAACAACTGCCCGAGGGAATCGTCACCCCCGACTTGCGGTTTGTCGCTGCATCGGATGGCGAGTATCAAGTTCGCATTCATGACGTCGGGTTTGGCGGACTGCAGGACCACGTCTATCGGTTGACGGTCACGAGCGGTCCGGTCCTCGATGGCGTCTATCCGCTGGGTGGTCGACGGGGGACGGCGACTCAGTTCGCGTTAAGGGGTGCCAACCTGCCTCAAGCCGCCACCACGATCACTCTGCCACAAGCCGGCACCGAGTTCGTCCTGCGTCTGCCGGAAGAGCAGCGACCGTTGGGTGAGATCCGTCTCGATCTCGATGACTACGCCGAAGTGCTGGAGTCCGAGCCCAACGACGTGATGCCGCAGCCTTGTTCAGTGCCTGCGGTCCTCAATGGTCGCATCCAGTCACCCGGCGACATCGACACTTGGACGTTCACCGCCAAGAAGGGGATTGAGTACGACTTCGACGTCCGCGCCGCGCGACTCGGCTCACCACTCGACGCGGTGCTGGAGATCGCCGACGCGATGGGCAAACGGCTGGTCGAGGCGGACGATTCACCGGGCATTCAGACCGATGCCCGGCTGCGCTGGACGGCACCGGCCGACGGCGATTTCCGAATCGTCCTCCGCGATCGGCTGGCATCGCGCGGCGACCCGCGATTCGCGTATCGCATTCGGGTCGTGGGCGCGGAGCAGCCCGAATTCACGCTCGCCTCGACGACCGACACGCTCACCCTCGAGCGCGGCAAGACCGTGAATCTGAAGGTGTCGCTCGACCGCGGACCGGGGTTCAAGGAGCCGGTCGAACTGAGTCTGGAAGGACTGCCCGCGGGTGTCACGATCGCAACACCCGCGTCTCCCGTGGTGATTGCGGCGAATCAGCGCGAAGTGCAACTGACGCTCAAGGCGGAGGCCGATGCGAAAGTGGACGTCGCACCGGTGAAAGTCGTGGGCCGCGCGAAAGTTGGCGATCGTGAGTTGATCGCTCATACGCTCTTCCAGCCCACGAATCCCGAACCGGGACGATTGGCCATCCCCGATGAGACCCGCCAATTCTGGCTCGGTGTCGCGGTGCCGACCCCGTTCAAGTTCGTCGGCATCTTCGAAACGAAGTTCATCCCGCGCGGCGCGGTCTTCGTCCGCAAGTACCACATTGACCGCAACGGTTACGAGGGACCGTTGGAGGTTCAACTCGCCGACCGACAAGGCCGCCACTTGCAGGGGGTCACCGCCACCACTGTGACGGTCCCCGCGGGAACCAGCGATTTCGAATTCGCCGTGACGCTGCCTCCGTGGATGGAGATCGGCCGAACCTGTCGATCAACGCTGGCGGTCTCGGGCAAGGTGGCCGATCCCGACGGGACTCAGCATTCAGTCAGCTTCAGTTCCAACGACCAGAACAACCAGATGATCGCCCTCGTCGACCCCGGTCGGTTCGCGATCCAGTTGCCGCGATCCACGCTGCAAGCCACGCCCGGTCGTCGAGTGGAGGTGCCGGTGCGCATCCAACGCGGCCCCGGCCTCGGCAACAAGGTCTCGGTGGAAATCGTCGCCTCGAACGCCGTCCAGGGTGTCAAAGCGGGAACAATCGAAATCGCGCCCGACGCCACCGAGTCCACGCTGGCGATCGAATTCGCAGACAAGCTGACCGGCATCGAAGTGCGACCTCTGACAATCCGCGCCACAACCAAAGACGAACGCGGCCTGCCCGTGACCGCCGAGACCAGTCTGATGCTGGTGCGGTAGCTGTGGCTAGTGGATAGTGACGAACGATGGAAAATCTGACACTGACCAAGTATTCGGGGTTTGACTATGGAGTTCTTGGTCGGCTTTTGGGTGGTGTGCGGCATAGCTGGAGCCATCATCGGCAGTTCGAAGAATGCTGGATGCGGCGGCTTCATTCTCGGACTGTTGTTGGGGCCGATTGGACTCTTGGCCGCATTCACCTTGGACAATCGGCAACAGTGCCCGCAATGCAAAAGCCGAGTTGATGATGGGGCAGTGATGTGCCCTCAGTGTCATGCCGCGATGGATGTGTCCAATCGCGGAAGGCGTGTCGTCTCTACGAAAAGCGTAGAAGAGAGCGAAGAGGAAGAGGATCAACAAGTCCACTTCAAATGCAAGGCATGCCGCACATCGCTGTCATGGCCTGCGGCAGATGCGGGAAACAAGATTCTCTGCACGAACTGCGGGGAGCCTGCGACTGTTCCCGATTTCTCTGGTTCAGCAAAAACTGCCCGCAATGTGATTACATGTCCCGATTGCAACGGCCAAGTCTCGCGACGGCTATCTCAGTGCCCGCACTGCGGCAGTCCAATTGATGGCTGATCCACGTCCAAAGTTGCTGGTCAGTACCGGAAATCTGTTCTGTTCGTTGCACTCTTGCCTTCGTATACACCCCCATGTCCGACTCCACCACCACCATCGCCGATCTGCGGAACCTGATCCAAGAGTTCGTGTCCGAACGAAACTGGGAGCAGTTCCACACTCCGAAGAACCTCGCCATGTCGATCTCGATTGAAGCGGCCGAGTTGATGGAGTTGTTTCAATGGACGGACTCGGAGGAATCGTCGCGGCGGATCGCGATCGAACCGCATCGCACGCGGCTGGCCGAAGAATTGGCGGATGTGCTCTGCTACGCGCTGAGCCTTGCCAATGCGACGGGCCTGGATGTCACCGAGGCCGTTCGCGCGAAGCTCGTCAAGAACCGGGCCAAGTACCCGGCGGATGAATTCCGCGACCGCTTCGAACGCTGACTCGCCACTGGCCGGGGCTGGGATCAATTAACGTGGGATAGGCTTCCCGCTTGTCAATTCCGCACCAGAACGTGACAGGCTGGCAGCCTATCCCACGAAAACTCACAGGCGCGCCGGTCGTCTCGTTTGCCTGGCGGCACGCCGGCATTCCCACTCTTGGCGGGTAACGTGGCGGCGTGTTGTCGATCCGAAAATTCCATGCGTGGCTGACGACCGTGATCCGACTTTGTCATCATCGGCGTGACATCGATTGCCGCGATGAAATGCTGGAGCCGCGCCGGAAAGGATTGCGGTCATCGGAATTCACCGTCAGAATTGGCTCCGATTTGCGGCAAGGGGACTCGGATGAGCGGTTCGAAACATTCTCAGACGGCTGGAGAACGCGGTTCCAACGTGTGGTGCCGCGCGTTGACGGCGCTGACGCTGGCGTTTGCCGTCGCCACGTCCCGGGCTGACGGAGTTCGTCCGATGACCGAGACGACCGGCGCGGGGAGCGAGGTTCCTTCGTTCTATGTCCGGGCCGTCACCGGGCCGCTCGCGGGGAAATCGGTCTGCTATGTCTGCCGGAACGGTGACCGGCCCGTGGTGCTCGTGCTGCTGCGGGAACTCGGGCCGGACGCCACCCTGTTGCTGAAGGAACTCGATCGGACCGTGAACCGGCACCGGGCGGATGGACTGAGATGTTTCGCCGTGCTGCTGACGGACACTCCCCAGCGTGATGCCGCCCGTCTGCAGACGCTGGCGTTTGACGAGAAGATCGACCTGCCATTGACGCTGGTCGGTGAGGCGACGACACAGGGTTCACCGCTGGCGTTTTCGCGCGAGTCGGCGGTCTCGGTCGTCACCTACCAGGATCGCCGGATCGTGGATCGGTTTTCGTTCAAGGGGGGCTCCTGCGACGAGCGAGCCCGCCAATCGATCGTGGCCGCGTCCGAAAAGCTGATCGGAGTCACGAGGGAGAAGTAGCGACTCAGAAGTGTCACTCGCCACTCGCCACTCGTCACCCATCACTCACCACTCGCGGTACCGCCGACCGCAAGCCCAGCACCATCACCGCCCCGCCCAGCATCAGCACCGCTGCGAACCAATAGGGAAACGCGATCCCCAATCCATGATGCAGCGACAGTCCGGCGAGCGGCCCCAGGATTCTGGCCAGCGATGACATGCTCTGTCCGATCCCCATCAGTTCCCCCTGCTCGTCCGCGCCCGAGGTGAGTGACAGCATGGACAGCAGCGAAGGCGTGGCCGCCGAGTATCCGACGACGACAACCGGCAGGACACAGTACAGCAACGCGAACGATGTCTGGTGCGATGCGATGCCGATCAACAGCAGTCCGAGCGTCATCAGCACGACACCGAACAGCCCCATGCGGAATTCCCCCAGCTTGGGGATCAACCGCCGGACGAGGAATCCCTGGCTGAGCGTCAGGATGAACCCGATGTAGGCGAAGACCAGAAAGTTCGCGCGGTCGCTCATCCCGTGTCCCCGTGAATCTCCGGACACGAACGCCGCGCCGAGCAGTGGTCCGAACGTGAACCCGATGCCGAACGCGGCTCCGATCATCGCCATCCCCTTGCCGCGCGACTTTTCGTCGGTGCAGTCGGCGATGTAAGCCTGCGCCGTCGAGATGGTCGCTCCCGAGATCCCCGCTCCGATCCGTGTCACAAACAACCAGACCAGCGGACTAAGTCCGAGAATGGGACCGCGGTTCCCCCACTGGGTCACCAGCGCAAACAGGAAGTACGAAATCGTCGAGCCCGCCAGACCGACCAGCAACACGGGCCGCCGTCCGATCCGATCCGACAACCGTCCCCACAGCGGGGCAAACAGAAACTGCATCGCCGAGAACGAGGCCATGAGGCAGCCGAGAATCGCCCCGCGCCGCCAGTCGCGCGCCGCCTCATCGGCCACGGTTCCCCCCAGATGCTTGGTGAGCAGTGACAGCGTGCTTTCGAACTGAGCGAACGCGAACGTCGTCAGAAAGATTGCGGCAAGGATCAGCGCGTGCGACCCGCGCGTCATCGCCCGCAGTCCGGCGGAGATGTTGAACAGGTTGGCCCGGCGCTTCAGCGTTTCCCCCGGTCGCAACGATTCCGGCAGCACACACAGTCCGTACAGGAATGCCATCAGCGACAAGACGGCCGCGACATAGCCAGGGGCGGCGCTGGGGGAGGCCGACAGGATTCCAGTTGAGGCGGCCACCTGAATTTCGGCAGGCAGGAAGTGTTCGCCATATCGTGGCAGCAGCGGTAGCACGATGCCGAAGCCCAGCAGGTCGATGAAGACGGTCACGAAGATCAACAGGAGCGGCTTGCGGGACGACGGCGAAGCAGTCACGAGATCGCACTTCCTTCCAAGTCAACAATTCACGGTTCAAGGAGCGGCAGATTTTAGACGCCGGACTCACCCGTGAACACCGTCGCTGAATGACACTGGAATGGCGTACTTCTGGAAACTTCGCGGAATCTCTCCTTTTGGCATCTGTAAACAGAGACCGTTGTGTTACAGTCCTGCCCTGATAGAAGAAGATTTTCGCCTAGAAAATCAGCTCCGATCGTTTCTTGTGCCGGGTGCCGGGTCAGAGCTTTGTTCTCCCCAGCCCCACACCAAACTAACGACCCCAGCAGATTCTCCACGGGAGTCGTTTTCTCGAGTTGTCGCCGAGTGGTGATGCGTGCCTCAGGCACGCCAATCTGTCCCACGACAGGTTTCACCGTGACGCGATTCAATCATGGTGCAATGGCCGCGAACGCTGTGTCCGCGGAGGCTGGTTTGAGTGCCACCCGCTTAGTGCGGTTGGTCGGTATCGTGTCTCGTCTCGCAGGCCGGTTCAATCAGGACGTCAGGTTCGGCAGGACGGCATGGAAAGGAATGTCGATGGCTATGAAATTGTATGTGGGCAACCTGACGTACAGCGCAACCAACTCGTCTTTGGAGACGTTGTTCGCTCCGTTCGGAGAAGTCCGTTCGGCCCAGGTGGTCATGGATCGCGACACCGGTCGCTCCAAGGGCTTCGGCTTCGTCGAAATGGGCGATGATCAGGCCTGCAAGTCCGCGATCGCGGCGCTGAACGGCAAGGACGTCGATGGTCGTGCGTTGACCGTCAACGAAGCTCGTCCCCGCGAAGATCGCGGCGGTGGTGGTGGTGGTGGCGGCGGTCGCAGCGGCGGCGGTGGTGGTGGTGGCAAGTACGGCGGCGGCGGCGGATCGCGTTACTAACGCAAACCGTCTATTGAAGAATTCGAATTCGATCACTGCCGGGGAATTCCATTCTCCGGCAGTGTTTCTTTCGGTGAGTGTCAAGGCGGTCGACGCAGCCCACGGGGGCTCGAACGACGCCGCAGACTCGCCATCAAGTCCAGTTGAGTTACGGACAGGTTGTCGACGTCACGAGCCTGTCGCAGGCGGGAACACCGAATGACCAACGCGAACAAGAAGCCCGCCCCACTCTATCCCTCCGCCACTCGGGCACCGTGTCCGGTCTGTGGACAGCCGAGCTACTCGCACGAGGGGATTCACCCCCAGTGCGCGATGCATGTGGCAGACCAGATTCACATCAATCGACTGCGGGCGGGACAATTCGCGCAGCCCGCTCCCGTCGTCCAGAAGAGCTCAGGGCTCAACCGTGGTGGATCAGGCGACGAACCGGCGCATGAAGATAACGACTGATCGCGGGACGACTCTGCAACCGGCCGTCAACATGCCTCCCGAAGGTGACGCGCCGCCCGTCGGCAACACCTGTCGGTACCGCCGCCGTTGGGCAGTCCGCAAGAAATCAATCGCCAATGACGTAGGACGGATTTCCAATCCGTCCGTCAACGCCGGACGGATTGGAAATCCGTCCCACGGGTAGATCATTTCCTGCCGACTGCTTTACGAAGCAGACCACGCTGGCGGCCAACCCCCAGCGGCGTCAAGGCCCCGCACTTCAACGGCAGGGGAGCTTCAATTCCGATCGGCCAACAACCGTTCGGCAGCCAGCAGGTGTGTCTGCAAGACTGGGCGGTCGTGTGCCGTGCAGGTCTTGAGGCAACCTTCCAACAGGTCGATGGCGGGACCGGGCCGGTTGGATTTCAGGGCGACCAGCGCCAGGTCGCGGCGATGTTCAAACGCCCCCGGATGCAGGGCGGCCAACCGTCGTTGCACATGCCACACCTGTTCCCACTGTTCCTGCCGGACCTGCAGCGCCTTC
>JAYTIB010000889.1:0-7715 GCA_043732205.1 Schlesneria sp.
TCCTCATTCAGTCCGTAGGCCACGCTGAGAATGATTCGATCGCGTTCATCACCTTGGACGTTTTCCAGATTCTTCACGAAGAATGGCTCGGGACGATCCTTGCGGAAGAACGGCTCCAGGTCGGGACGGTTCTTTCGCAGTTCGATCAGTTCGTCCAGCACGGCGAGACTCGAAGTGACCCGGACGCTCCGAAGCGTCCGGGTCACTGGGCTAGATTTGCGTCAACAGGCACACAACGACTCCTGACCCCTTTGATTTCTTTTTGCCAGCGGAGCCGCCACAACGACTTTACGCCGCAAGAAACGGCAACCGTCAGGCAGAAGCAACGTCATCCACAACCACAACCGTCGCAGCATCCAACTTCCGCCGAACGACACAGTTCACCTGCCGCGGCGGCTGGTGAGACGTTGAACTCCGAAAACGCGTAATGCCGCCGCGGTCAGGTGCAGCGCCTGGTTCGGCCGGGGAGTTTTCCGAACGCCCAGAGAACCCCTGCTGTGATACTTGCCGCCATGATGAGTATCGCGAGGTACTCCCGCAGTGGGCTTCCGGTCCAGAAAAAGCAGATGAAAGCAGGGATCCAACCGAACCCACCGCCGAGGGCTACGCCAGCGAGCAACCGATTCCAAAATCTCGGTTTTGCGACACAACTCGGCAGGTGGCCGAGATGTCGGATCAGGTCGGCGCGGCTTCCTGCAAAGAACGCCTCGATGGCCTCGATTATCAAAGGCTCTTCGGATGTCTCGTTCCTGACCTTTTCCCCTCCCTCCTGGAGATAGACTTCATACAGTTCCAGCCCCACCATCCAAACCGCGAGGACCGCCCCGTCAGAATGAGAGCGGAAGGAGATGGTCGGCGCCGTCGGACCGGGTGGGGCAGATACTTGGGAACCCTTCTTGAACTCATCTCGGAAGGGGAACGCGCGGAAAGCCTCCACCGCCCCTTTGACGTCAACGAGCCCTCTCTCTTGGACCTGATCCCACCGAAAGGCAGCATACTGAACATTGTAGGTGTACATGGCGGACCCGCGAAAAGACCAGGGCTGTCCGTAATCGGAAGTGTTGCCGAACGCTAAAGCTCACCTGCCGGGCGCCACTCGGGGAGCTATGAACTCGCAAAACTGCCATTGCCGCCCGGTCAGGGGCAGCGCCTGGTTAGGCGCTGGATCAACCCGCAGATGTTGAGCACTCCGCCTACCCCGGCGAACCCCGTGACGAACGCCGCCAGCACATTACCGAGCGGGTTGGGAGGGTTTTTCTCCGCCAAGTCCGGTGCATCTGGGTCGTACCAGACTGACAAAGTCTTGCCAACGTCGCCGGCTCGCTCTACTTCCCGCTCGTAGCCGTATGCCTGGATCCGCAACCACTGCCGGTACTCGGCACCGCCAGCCGCGTACTCGACGAGCCATTCCTTGTACCACGACCGTTTCGCACTCGGCCGCTCGTCTTTAACAACGCGGGTGTCGATGACCAATCCCCGCGCCTCGACCTTCCTCGAATCCAAGTATGCCTCGTAACCCGACCCGAGCGAAACGATCAACCAGGGGGTGAAAAAGAGGGCGAAGAGGACCAGAACCGGGGTCGAGGGTTCGCTGTGGTCCTTCGGACCGTGCTGCATAATACCCATTATGATTACCCTCCTCGATTCGCGCCGGGCATTCCCGACATCTGACCCTCCGGCGGGGTGCCACTGTTGAGAATCGACGATCAATCGTCAAACCGTACCTTGGATGCCACTGGCGGCTGCTTTGAGCCGCCAGTGTTTTCAAAGAGCACTGGCGAGCGAAGCCCGTCGCCAGTGGCACCCGGCACCCGAGACCATAATGCGGCCGCCGTCTGCTGCAACGACTGATTAGGCTGTCATCGAACAAAGCCCAACGAAAGAAAAACCAGCACGACGAAGAACCAAACTACGACCGAGAACGCGCTACAGATGCCGAAGTACACCAGCGCGAGGACAGATGCCTTCTCAAATCGCAGAGGAGACCCGTCTGTATCGGTCAACCGATGCGAGAAGATCAACGCATGTCCGAGAACAAAGCCCGCGATGAGATAGAACACGTTGGCCGGCGAGAAGAAGTACAAGAGATCCGCCGGAGACGGACTGGATTTCATCGGGAGATTCCTTGCGAGCCAGATCGCCAGAACCAGCGACCCGAGGGGGGTGAAGACGAACGTGGACATGAACGTCGTCCCGAAGGCTTTGGCGAACCCGAACTCACCGATGCGCAGCCAAGAACTGGCCAGCCTGAGGAAGAGGGCGTTGATGAGGCTGCCGATGAGCAAGCCGACCGCCACGCCAACGATTGATCCGAACAGGACGAGGACAGGATAAAGCATTCGACACCCCGCTATCGCTGCACTTCGACCTTGAGAATCAACCCGCGGTAGTGATACACCCGCGCCTGGACGCCGTCCCGGAGCGGGCCGCCGCTCCAAGGAGTGTCATGATACGCCATTCCTCGGTTCCTGTAGTTGACGGTCAGTTCCACCCCGCCGATTCGCACCAAGTACGACTTGCCCGGAGACCGGACCACCTGGACCACCCCTTCGGCCACGGGGCACTCTCCGGACCGAAGCACGGCCCGGTATCTGATCACGTCGCAGACCGTACCGATCACCAACAACAACGAAATTCCGACCCACGCCGGGCACCACACGAGCGGAACCCACCAGTTCCGCTCTCCCCGGTCCAGAGGCAACTTGCCGGTGAGCACCCCGGCCGTGATGAGGAGGCCAAACGACAAGAAGCCGAGGGCGACGAGCAGTTGGCCGTTGCTCCAGTATGACACCTCGAATACCGTCTCGTAGTCGCCGACCATCCGCATCCCTCCGAGTGGGCTGAACACCAAGGTTAAGCCGCACGGACTAGCGGCGCGAATTGCGAGACACGATCAACGAAGCCGAAGACCCACGCAAGCCGAAAACCCGCCGCTTGCCCGTGTCCGCTTAATCGCTTGTTGTGCGGTGTTTATACCTCGCGCGGCCTGTTCTGAGACGTTTAGCCGCTACGCCAACGGCGTGCGTGTGATCAACGGTTCGCCCGCGTTCTCTCCCACGCCGTTAGCGTTGGGGCTAAACGTGGAAACCTCTCATTCATGGCCGCGTGAGGTATATATTGTTTTTGAACCTGTCGGGGGAAAACAACGGTTCTTGACACCTTTGTTTTCCCCCGCAGTGCTATTTCAGGGCGAAGCGGCTGCCGCATCGGTTGCAGAGATAAGTGCCCCGATCGACGGTTTCAAAAACAATTCTGAGCGTCTTTTCACCGCACGTCGGACACTTGGCGGGTAGCCATTTCTGCACAATCAGAATCGCGGCCATACCGCTGAGCGGAACGCCGCCGAGAAAGAGGCAAAGCAGCACTAAATACATGATAATGCCCCCAACTGCCCGATTACTTGGCTGTGGAAGACCTAAAAGATTAGCACTCCAGACGAACAGCGCCAAACAAACGAAACCCGTGAGCATTCCGAGGCCGCCCACGATGAACATGGCAAAGCGATGGATATTGAGAGACAAAGAGCGGTTCCAAGATGGGTATAGCGGCATTTGGCAACTAGCAAGTGAAACAACTCGCACGAAAACCGCGATAGCAATAGCCGCTAGCGACGCTACACCCCAGTTGGAACCGCTCTAGACGCATCGGCGGGGTGGCCGGGTCAGGCGTCTGATGCCCTCGCATAGACGGTGTTCTGCCGCTCAAGTCCCGGGCCCCGGCGACTTCCCCGACAGGGTCGCGCCTCATCGTTTCCGCCGCCGCAGTTGTCTTACTCCGAACGCCGCGTAGCCGATACTAATAACCGCGAACGGGATGGGGATACACCAACTGAAGTTGGGGCGGGGCGTGACGTTCACTGCCCACATGAAACCCCCTGCGAAGGCCAGGTACACCGCGGACAACAGCAGTTTTCCCCACCAGTACTTGCCCACTCCCTCCATGATGCTAGACCCGTCGTCGCTCATGCGATTCCTACTGCCGCCTAACTTAGAGATCAGCAGCCGGGGCCGCTCGGTGAGCTGTGAATCCCAAAAAGCGAACATGCGGCCCCGGTCTGCTACGTCGCCTGGTTGGGCGTCTGGATGTTCATGCGGTCGTGGATGACCGCAGTGCGGGCATCGTTCGGCCACCCGGACGATCCCTCCTGGCGTGTCGCAGACGGCGGCTGCACCCGGCGTTCTTTGCAGCGGTCCCGGGCTGCGTCAGAGGCCGACACCGGTGGCAGCGAACCATTTGCCTTCCTCGCCCACGACGAACACGATCGGCGCAACACACGGGTGCGGGAGCACAACCCGGTCGTGGATGCGGGAATTGCCCTTTTTGGAGGCTGGGAACGCCTTGGTGGTCAGGTTTACGGTCACCGGCTTCCCCGTGGCATCCAGCGTCATGCAGCTCACGATGGCCTTGAACGAGGTCTCATCGTTTGTGCCCCGCAGATTCGCCGGCACTGTCGGATCATTGGCGAAGACGAGGCCACGCACTTCCAGGTTGATTGTACCGTCGGCGTGCAACGTTCCCTCCGCGTGACGGATGACCCAGGGAAGTTCGTCGGACTCGACCCCATTGATGGTGAAGTCGGGAGTATTGCCGATCATCGTGTGAAACCGCAGCACGATGGGATAGTCGGCATGACCGGCATGACTCGTGACCACCTGCACGGCCGCAAAGGCCGACAAGACTACTAGGGTCAGAATTCCCATCCATCGTCGTCTCAGGCTGTTCATGATAGGACTCCTCTCTTGCGAACGTGATACAAGCAACCGACAGCAAACATCCGCTGAACGGCACTCGCAAAGTCTATTCAGTAGAACATTGAAATCATCCGGCGCGGCAGAATCAAGCCCCTCTTGAGGATTCGCCGGTCAAGCTGGGTGCGCACCACAAGAAACTCTAACTCACTTTGCTGTGAGAGACCGGTCGCGTAACTTGTTCAAACCTCGAACGGTGTTTCTTGTGCTTTCGGGCGGGGTGGCTCTGCTTGAGGCGTCACTCCACGCTGGCCGTGCCACTGCTTGTCAGCTTTGGGACAAGCCGTGCCGGTGGGGGATGACCTCGCGCAGAACACGGCGTCTCCGAGGACTCCGCAACCGTGGCACGACGGGGGTGGTGAGGGTTCCATGGTCCGAGTCCATGAACCATTTCACTGCGTTGCCTCCAAGCGGAGTTCCCCAGGTCGATGGACCCCGATCCACCGCCTCGCAAACAGGTGAAGCAAGACGACGACGGTGAGCCACACTTGCTCACGTACTCCTGCGACCGTCGCCTGCCGTGGTTGTCGAAGGATCGGACTCGGCAATGGTTCGTCGAGGCGTTGGACCCAGCGCGAGCGGTTCACGGCTTGGCGAACGGCCAGCGGCGAGAACCACTGCGTGCCCAAGCAAAAAGCCTTGCCCGCAGGAATTGCGGACAAGGCTTCCGAGGGGTGGCTAACCGGATTCGAACCGGCGACATCCAGAACCACAATCTGGCGGGACAGGGTTCCAAGTGGGAACCTGTCGAAAGTTGCGGCGACGGCGGATTCTCGTTGCACCAACGGTTGCACCAACGGTTGCACCAGCGAACCGGAAATGCGATGGGAACGGGAGGCGGATGCTGCTGCGGTGGTGGTTGTCGAGACGCCCGAAGTGGGAGTCACTGAACCGCTTGCCGTGAAGCCCGTGCCGGTCGAGACGGACTTCGCCGCCGCGCTCAAGATGCTCGCCCTGCTGCCGCTCTCAGATGAGGAATGGGCCGAAGCGGTGCGACGGCTGTTGAAGGGCTGCGGTGGGGTGGGATGACCTGACGGGAGGGCGGGGTCAAATTGTTTGGCTCCCTCTCGTCCCTCCGGAGAGAGCGTCCGTCCTTGACTTCACGACGAGTGGTCTGCATTGGGTGAAGCTACGATGAGGCACCAAGTCTCTCGTCACCCGCGTCTCGCAGTCGTCCCTGCTGGACGAGGCTCCGGATGACCGACTCGATTCGAGCGGAGATGCGCTTTCCCGTTCGTTCAAACCCGAGTTCGCGGGCGGCGCTCTTGATGAGGTCTTCTCTCGGCATCACACCGAACGTGACGGCGAGGCGCAAGAGAACTCGTGCAATTTCGCCATCGGTGGCGTCTTCGATATCCGCGAAACGTGGAGTTGGTTTGGCGTCGCGGAAGTCCCTGATCCGCAGGATCGGCTCTGCTTCGGGCGATGATGGCGAGACTTCGGGGCCGCTCCTCAGCGAAATCACCGGCGTCGGCGAAGTCACTGGCAGCAGCAATGCCTCGCGAAAGGCGTTGGCAATTCGTTCGATTTGATGGGCGGGATTGCGAATCCAGTCCGTGGACCAGATGCGAATGAGCCGGCCCCTCCAACCAAGCTCCTCCAGCACTTCTTGGCGAATGCGGTCATGGTCGCGGGCCGTCGCCGTGCGGTGGTACGTCGCGCCGTCACACTCAATGCCCAACACGTAACGACCGGGATGCTCTGGATGAACGATTGCGAGATCGATCCGAAATCCGCTGCAGCCGATCTGTGTGCGCACGTCGAACCCAAGGTTGATCATCGCTTGTGCCACGGCCTCCTCGAAGGGGGACTCGTAGTCGCGGCCCGTCTCCACGGATTCGGAGGCCAGGGCGGATGGTCCGCGCTCCGCGTAGTCGAGATCGGCGCGCAGCAGCCGTGCGCCTCGGGCTTTGGTCCGGTTGAGGTCGATGTAGTCTGATCGAATGGAACTCACCAGCGTGATGGCCTCACGGGCGCGAGTGACCGCCACGTTGAGTCGGCGTTCGCCACCAGCTCGGTTGAGTGGGCCGAAGCTCAGACTGTCCCGACCGGTCTCCTCATTCAGTCCGTAGGCCACGCTGAGAATGATTCGATCGCGTTCATCACCTTGGACGTTTTCCAAATTCTTCACGAAGAATGGCTCGGGACGATCCTCGCGGAAGAACGGCTCCAGGTCGGGACGGTTCTTTCGCAGTTCCATCAGTTCGTCCAGCACGGCGAGCTGTTGGCGCAGATTGAAGGTGATGACTCCCAGCGAACGGTTCCCGTGTCGCCGGATGTGTTCGAGTACCAGTTCCGCCGTCCGTTTCGCTTCGATGGGATTGAATCCCGCTTTGGACCGCCAGCGACCCTCGGGGACATGCACGAACCGAACCGCCGTCGAACCGTCGAGATCATCCGGGCTGGGAAAAGTCACGAGATCGTCGTCATAGAAATGATGATTCGAGAACGCGATGAGCGGCTCGCGCCGACTGCGGTAGTGCCACCGCAGCCGCTTTCTCGGCAGCCCAATCGAACACAAGACATCGAGCACACTTTCAAAATCACCGAGGTCGTCGGCGTCTTCGGAATCGTCGTCGTTGTTGACCATGCGGTCGAAGAACGTGGAGGGCGGCAACTGCTTCTGGTCTCCGGCAACCACGAGCTGGCGTCCGCGATAGACCGCACCGATGGCATCCCAGGAGAGCACCTGTGAAGCCTTGTCAAAGATGACGACATCGAATTGAAACTCTGGCGATTCAAGGTATGTACTGACCGCGAGCGGACTCATCATCAAACACGGCTTGAGTCGGGCGAGTCGATTCGGCACACGAGCGAAAGGCCGTCGCAATGGAAGATATCGCGAACTCTTGTAGACTTCGGCAGCGTGGCCGTACTTGATCCGCCAGCCACGTTTCAACTTCAAAAGCGGCTGGAGCCGGGCCACCCAGCCCCAAAGCTGCCGCCCGTCGCACTCGGCGATGATCA
>JAYTIB010000890.1:0-7697 GCA_043732205.1 Schlesneria sp.
ACCGAAATCGGATGGTCGATCTTGGTCCGCAGGTTCTTCCAAGCATCGCGCAATTCGCCGGCCCGTGGCGAGGTGTCCCGCGCCAGCCAGGCTTCGGACAGTGACTTGCCA
Source organism: Schlesneria sp. (assembly GCA_043732205.1). Lineage (GTDB taxonomy): Bacteria > Planctomycetota > Planctomycetia > Planctomycetales > Planctomycetaceae > Schlesneria. Next base: position 112 of record JAYTIB010000890.1, read on the forward strand.
TTGGGCAACCCGACCCCATTCAAGGCCATGCCCAGCAGTTTCGCGAAGCTCGACTTCCCCGAACCGTAGAAGCCTGAGATCCAGATCGCGGGCAAATCGACTCCGTCCCGCTTGTCGAGTTCGGCGGCGATGTTGTTGAGCAAACGCACGTATTGCTCGTGGATGCCGTCGGGGACGCGACGATGATTCGGATGACCGTCGGGCCAGCCTCCCGTGACGATGTACTCGCTGACTTCCGTCGCGAGCTTCTCCGGCGACTGTTCGTGGAAATACACGACCGGCGGAATGTCTCGGGTCACGTCCAAGACGAACAGGTTGCGAATCAGCATGGTGAAACTCAGGGATAGATGCGGGGACGATAATCACTCTCAGGGGCCAGAACGCCCATGAACGACAGGCCCTTTTCGCCGCGTCGCTCACCGGGATACAACAAGACCACGGGAACGTTGCGAGTCTGTCCGTCCAAATGCTTCAGCAGAGCCGACGAACGAAAGAAAGGGTACAGCGAACCCGACCGGCCGATCAGCGCCACGGTCTGATCGACCTTGTCCGGATGCTCGTCGATGTATTCGCCGATGATGCGACTGCAGTCGGCGGCGATTCCGTCCGGTCCTTCAATCAGCGGTGCCAGCTTGTCTTGCAGATAGCGGAGACCCCGCTCACGAGATGACTTCGATGTCCCTCGTTCCATCTTGGTGATGCTCTGCACCCAGTCGTCTCCCTTGGCACGCACGCGATCGAGCAACAGTCGCTGCAAATTGATCGTCAGGACGACCCAGCCATTCGCGATCAGATCACTGCTCAGCCGCTGCACTTCAGCCCGCAACTTGAATTCGTCGGCGGGTTGATATTGCAGGATCGCAAACCGGTAGTTGCGCATCGTGCTGATGCTGGGACCGTCTTCTTGAATGAGATCCTTCCGCAGAGCGGTGAAAGCATCTTCCAGTGTGAGCGACAAGTTTTCGTAAAGGTCGGCTGTCATGAGGCACCTCGCAACGGCATCGCCTCTGTCGCACAGACGGTGGCTCGCGCCCAATCCGTCAAACTGTTGAACTGCCAGTCATAATCAACAAGCTCACCCTGCCGACGAAACCGCAGTGCGGAAAGACGTTTCAGCCGACGCTCCAGGACGTCCTCTCGCAAACCGACGGACGCGAGATACGGGTTGTTGAGCAGCGTGCCGTCGAATTGAACTTCACGCAGGAGAAGCAACAAGTAAGTCAGGGCCAGATCGTCAACCGCCGGATATCGCATCGGTCGTGGATCACGATTCGTCGTCATCAATCCAGCCGAATAGGCGGTGGAAAGCAGCTTGCTCGCGAACTTCACGCAGGTATTGAGCGCCCAGCGACCTGCGAGCTGCTGCTCAACCCAGCGCGTCACCAGATCGCGCGTCACATCCATCCGCTGCTGATCACGCCGTTCAACCAAGTACGCGCCCGTGAATCGCCGATACAGCGGATCGGCCAGTTGCACATGCCAGTGGCAGATGACTCGCCGGGTTTCCACAGTCATCTGCTGCCAACCCGCCAGGACGCTGAGCGCCGACGGATAGGCATCGAACCGAACTCGCATATTTCCCAGTAGCATCTGCACGCAGGGCAGGCTTTTGGCCCCGAACCAACATTCCTCAAACGCCTGCTTCGCTTCGACCGGTCCGGCTCTCTTGGCGATGTGCTGCCAGTAGGTCCGTGACTCATCGACCGCCAGCACGCACTTGGCCAAACGATTGTGAATGGCGACACATTCCGCAGGACGTTCCGTCATGTCACCCTCCGAAAGTGTGGCAACGGATATTCGCTCGCGAACGGCCAGTAAGCCGAGACGAGACGATTGACCAACAGCTCGAAGGACTCTGGCGGATCACCCTTCAAACGGCGTCCGATCGGTTCCGAAACAGACTCGGCCTTGCCGTGCCCCTGCACCCAGTCACCAAACTGTTTCGCCTGCCACGTCTCGGTCAGAACTTCCTTCAACCCCGGCAGTGCCTCCAACGGAGAAACTCCAGATCGCTTGAGATCCAACAGCCGCTCGTCGGTTCGTTCATCGACAGCGAAACCCAGATTGAAGAGTGACAGGATCCGATCGGGGTTGTGGTCTCGATAACGCAACTCGGCATCGCATCGCCGCGCCGCCTCGCGAGCGGCCTGCAAGACGGCCCATTCCCAAGTGTGCGGCATCAACTGCTTGAACAGGTCTTTTCCACCGAACTCGCTGACCAGATTCGTCTGCCACCACCCGAGCCGCCGGTCCTCCCCCTTCTCGCCAGCCCAAGCCACCGCCAACTGTGCCGTCAGGATCAGATCGATCTCCGACGTCAGAATCACTTCCGGACCACGATCGCCCACCATGACAGCCATCTTTGTTACGCCCCCGGACGGTCTGAGTTCCGATCCCAGTTCACGGGCAGTCCCCGGCGAATTCAACCCGTTGGGATGCCACATTCGGATGCCTCAATCGCAGCATCCTATCGTGGCGAGCCGTTGCCGACGATCCAAGCGCCAGCCGGGGAACGTGTGCCGAGAGAACGCCATGGCCCGGATTATTCATAGACGGAACCACGAAATACACGAAAGCCACGAAAGGCAGAAAGATGCGTTGAGCGTCATCAGAATCACCATGTCATTTCGTCAACTGATTCGTTTGTGACCCAACTTGTCTGATGGCATTTCTTTCGTGTGTTTCGTGTATTTCGTGGTGAATAATCCGGGTGATTGGAGGTTCGAGGCACAACCATCGACGAGGGCAACTCACTCACCGTCATTCGAATCTCGGAGCAGCGGACGGGACCGATTCCCGGTCTGAGTTCAATGACCGGCGGCAGCGGGGCGAGAATCGGATGGAGCTTGAGATTGTTTCCACCGTTCATTTGCGAACCGATCTGCTGGGCCATCGCGCGGATGTCATTCTCGGAAATCAGCGGCGCGTCCTCGCAAACCATCACGGGCTGGCCTTCGAACAGGAACACGACTCGCAACCGCTGGGGAAGCTCGTGCTCCCAGTTCTCCGTGAGTTCCCCCCACCAGACGATCAGGGCAACGGCCAGCGTCGCGACCCCGCAGATGGCCTCCATCCACTGCCACCATCCCAGTTGCGGATCGGCGCTCCAGGGCCTGACGATGCACGTCGTGGCAATGAGCGCCGTCGCCGCCATCAGGATGATGCCCCGTTGCCGGCCCCAGGCGAATCGCCACTTGGTGCGTAAGCTGGACTTCGGAGAGTCAGTCATCTGGCGATTCCATTCTCGTGGAAAATTGCGGAAGCGTGGCGCGACGCGGGAGTTTGACTGTGTCGATCGCGGCCGCGACGGTTCGCCGCGTGCAAGGTGGCGCGGCGGTCGACGATCCCAAGCCAATACGCCTTTGGCATCGGAGTCAGGGACAACAGTCTCGGTGCTCAAGCCACGCCAGAGCAGGACTGCCGCCTTGCGCTACGGTTCGTACTGCAAACGCTTCATCCCCTTGGTCGTGAGCAATGGAAGCGCTTGCGGTGGATTCTGTCGGAACCACTCAAACTTCTCTCCCTGCGGGTCGGGAGCGGCCCAACCACAAAAGGTGGACGGGACCATTCTCAAATCCGCGGCCGGTCACGCGAGCCGGCCGTAGCCGGAGTTCGTCTTGCCGCCGACGCCCCATTGGCTGAGCGAGTCGCATAACAAGCGCCAAGTCAACTTCAGCCACCGACTCGCATCAGCATCGAACGCCTCCGGGCATTCCCAAGACATCGCGATCAGAAACTTTCCAGACACCGACAGGAAAGAGACTGGATTTGGATCATCGAAATCGGTGGGCGGTTGTTTCCCATCCTCGTTGTACCCGCGATGGTGGGGCGTCATCACGTCAAGCAAGATTCCCGTCGCGCCGCCGCGCAGCGACTCGGGCAATACCCAGGCATCGTGGAAGACGACATGTCCCGCGCCTTGACCATCACCAAAGAGATGACGATGGACTTCACCCGTCTTGGTCCGGAATTTGTCCGCGATTTCCACCAACAGTTGTTGTGTCGCCGGCAGTGTTTTTTGTTCGTCCTTCGAGAGTTCGTTGGAGTATCCCCAGTCGTGATCGCAGTAATGCGACGCGAGTCCTTTGAGAGCCGACCCGGGAATGATGGGCACGCCATAGGTGTGATGGAGTGCCAAGCCGGTTTCTAGCACGCTGTCGAGGCCCAACCCAACGATCAATCGTCCGTTGACTTTCATGCACTCGTGGATTGCCGAACCGGAGATTGATTTGTCCATTGCTTCCAATGACGCTTGCCAGCGATGGAAAGCGGAAACATACGGGCCGTTCGTGGCACCCGCACGTTTCGCGGCGGCGATGACGCTGTCCCTCAGTTCCCCGCTTGCGCCGATCAGATCCCCGCCGGCCTTGCCGTTATCTCCGGCCTCCGGAACGGAGACCGTGCCGTCCAGATATCGTGTTAGCAGCAGCCCGGGGTGCGACGGCCTTGCGCCTCTGTCTTGCTGAGGTGGCAACTTTTGTCGAAGAGTATTAAATGTCTTCACTGTACGTGCTCCGATTGGTCGTCGTCAGAAACCGGGTCAGGTCTGAGAGCCTCGGCGTAGCGTTTGAGCCAACCGGCGGCCGTCAGCGCATCGCGGCTGAGTTGAAGATACTCTGCCAACTCGGCCCGGTGGACTGTTGTTAACAAACCCTCGCCGACAGGTTCAAGTTCTCGGCCGAGTACCCACGCGAGGTCGTCGAGCAGGACAGGGTTCTTGGCCAGCGCGAACGCCAGCGCCTGATTCAGACCGCATGCGTGAATAAGCGAGGGAAATCGCTTGGCGAATTCCACGTACTTGGGAGGCGCTTGGTTGTCCTTCAACCTTTTCTCGACGCGAACGAAAGCTCGTTCCGCCCAGACCTGACTGCGGAGTCGCGGGATGTTGGTCGTCATGGCGTTCCTCCCGATCCGGCATTCGTCGGCACAGCGGTTGCCCCGTCGAACAACAATCGCATGCGTCCATAACCGACCGTGGCTTTGCCTCCCAGTTGGACCTCGGAATGCGCGCCTGCCGCGCAGAACTTATTCAACAGGTCTTGTGGCTGTGAGGCGACACCAGACCGCTTCGCACCAAACACACGATCGCACGCGACCAATCCCGCGAGGATGGCCTCAGCCGGCAGCGACTCTTCGTACCACAATGCTCCGCGGGCGACCGTCTTCGTCTCGTCCTCTAGTCGCACACGGGCGCGGACTTCGGTTGCCGTCTTCGTCAGGAAATTGAACACCGTATCCGAGAGAACAACGAAACGTTCGCAGAATAGTCGCTGCCATTCCGTGTCCTGTGGAAAGACCGCGCTCGCGATTCGCTCTGCCCATTGCAGCGCGTTCGCCTGTTCGGCGGCATCTGCCACCAGTTCCAAATCGAGGTCCAACAAGTAGACGCGGCCAGCGGGAGCAAGAAGCACGGCCGACGTCACATCGACGCCGGAAACGACGCCTTGAGCAGGAATCGCCTTGGACAGATCCAGCCTTGGAATTGAGGGCAACTGTGTCCCATCAATGGCTTCCAGGTCGCGTGCCAGTCGCGCCAACGCGAGAGGTGACGTACACCAGGCGAACGTTCCAATCAGGCTCGGCACAGGAATGCTGACCAGTCGCGCATCGGCGAAGATCAGCGATCCCGAGTTCGCCGAGTCGTCACCGCCATTGCCGAAGGCTGCCACGACAAGTTGCTCGTTCGGCGAGAGAGCTTGCTGAGTTCGGAGCTTCTCACGGCAGTCTTCCGCGCGGTGGCGATCCGCAAGCACGCCCTTCACCGCCGACGTGGGAATATAGGGCCAGCGCGTGACTTGTTCGCGTACGACTGGAAGATCGATGTAGCCGACGCCGCGTCCTGCGCCGACGTGGACTGACGAGAGGGCGTGCAGCCAAAACATGCGTGCCAATCGCGGTGAGGTGGGAGCGGGCATTGGAGTCTTTTTCCTTCGATTCGAGTTTGCGTCACGCTAACATCCGAGCGACGACTCGCGGTTGTCGCAGTCACAGGCTTGAAGTCTTGAGGTTGTCAGGTTGGATGCTCGTTCCAAACACCCCAGGCCGCCAGACCCAGGCCGTCGCGCTTCGATGCCGCGTCCGTACAGACAGTCTTCAACCACAGCGGCGCGATTCCGGACGATGATGCAAGTAACGCTGCGATCTCAGTTGCCGCAGCCTCAAAGAAGTAGACGCTCCCCACCGGGACGAGTCGCCGGATGGGCTTGGGGCCGGGAAGATCGATTCCGCGTTTCTTCCCTGTCCGGTCGTAGCACCAGCCGGACAGAGGCCGCCAGCGGTCCACCACGGCTCCGATCAGCTTCAAAGTGACAGTGGTGCCGGGTATCACTCCCTGGAGGTGATCGTCCTTGGTGGGCTGCGTCAGCCAGTCGGGATACCAGCCAGTCGAAAAGTAAGCTGGCGTGGCGAGCACCATCCGCATGCACACCGTCCCACCGCGTGAACCGGCCACGCGGAACGCGTCTTCGATTCGAGGGGGACAACTCCAGACATCGCGGCTCTCGCACCAGCGCCAGTGTGCTAAACGCCGCTCGCCTCCCAGCGAATGCAATTGGTTGAGCGACTGCAACGCCGGTGCAAAAGTCGGTGGACAGGCATCGACGCGGACAATCAGGCGAGTCGATAACTCACCGCTCAGTTCCGTCCCTCTCGTGAAGTCGAGGCCGGTCGTCGAGAACAGGTTTCCCTGCTCGGCCGCAAACGTCGCAGGATCGACTTGGAGGTGAGTACGGCAATCTTCTGGCAGGGGCTTCAGAAACTCAGTCCCCCAGTCGTCGTCAGGCGATGGTTGAAAATTCTCTCCCGAGGGGTCGGCCAGCCAATCGGCGAGTTGGCTCACGGACCAAAACGGAGGCTGTTTGGCGGGCTTGAAGTCACCTGCCGCATCGGGCAGCGCGACCGGTGAAAGAGGGATGCCGCTGGCCTGGTCGGTCCCTTCGCCAGCGCATAACGCCAGCGGACGGGCGGCCCAGGCGTGACTCCCGTCGTCCACAACACAATCGAGGGGTCGCGGGAGGAACAGCGAACCATCGACGAACGGCAGCGGTCCCGCGAGAGTGATCTGCTTGAGACCATCGACGAAGGTTACGTTGTCGAAGTCGCCACCCGCTGCCTTACCGAGCAGAGTGCGTAGCGATCCGTGGACGACGGTCGGCGTGGGCCACGACAGGCTCTTCATGCGCTGTCCCGACGTGGCTCCAAACGGCCGACCGTCGCGGACGATCAGTGGATCGCGCGGCTCGATGACAACGGACTCTGTCATGGCGATACCCTCGTTGCTGTGTTTGTGTCCGCGACCGACATTGGTGAGGCCGCGGTGCGGACTGGCGTTGAACGTTGTGCGTCCGCGAGGAACTGGGCGATGAGCAACTCGTTCACCAAGGCAGTCAGATCCTTACTCGAAGCCACTCGTCCCAGTCGGGCGACAAACGAGGCCGCTGCATCACCTTCCAGAGAACGTGCTCCCTTTTTCTTTTTGAGCAGCCGCATCACGTCGCTTTGCAACGCCCGCGTTGCCGCGACGGTATCCGACCAACCGGCGTAGGCCGGTGCCATTTGCCGCAGGTCGTAAGGCAGCTTGTTCGGAA